>CAZXJC010000230.1:0-4176 GCA_964640885.1 uncultured Pirellulaceae bacterium
CGTTGGAATCGCAGATTGCAACACTGCACGAGGCAATGGCTGCTACTGATTATTTCCAGCAAAGTGGTGAAGTCCTGGCAGCGGACAAGAAACGGCTAACCGACTGGCAAGAACAACTGTCGGATGCGGTGCAGCGCTGGAGTGAGTTGGAAGAATTGGCTGGTTAGTTCTTCGTTAACTCTCGCAGGGAATAGCTGCGCTGAAAAAACGTCTTTCCGTCCTTGTTCATGAAGCGGGCATCCAGTTTGGGCTGGTTGCCACGCCCTGTGCTGGTCAGTAGCAGGAAGGAATTTGGGGTACCCGAATCGAAGACCAGGCCCGGGTGAGGCTGGTTGGAGTTGGCGATGATACTCTCGTGGACCGGAGAAGTTGTTAACTCGGGAATGCGATAACCGGCCGTCTTAGCGCTCAGGTGGCTGATGACACGGGTGCGGTGGACATCGCCGCCGACGAGGATCACGCCGGAAATCGATTGATCGCCGATAAACTTGAAAAGCGCCTCGCGCTCGTGTTGGTAAGTGCCCCATTGGTCTTTTTTGCCTGGCCGTACAGCCTTGTTCCAAACCATGCCGCAGGCAAGTATTTTGAAGCGGGCCTGCGACTCCTTCAGGCCAGTGAGTAGCCAGTTCCACTGCTGCTTCCCAAGTAAACTTGGCTTTTTGGGGGCAATCGGTGATTTCTCGGTAGCGGCAAAAAAACGGGTGTCCAGCAGGAAGACCTCCACGTCACCGCGGCTGAACTTCGTATAAATGCCCTGCTGGCCATCACCGTAGCTAGGGTTGGCATGGTACTCGATAAAGCCTTGCCGCGACTTTTCCTTGCCGGGCAGGTTGCCGTCGGTGTCGTTGCGACCGAAATCGTGATCGTCCCAGATGGCATACAAGGAGCGGCCAGCGACCAGTTTTTGCAAGTCCGGTACTGCCAGGAAGTCCGCGTGCCGTTTTCGCACTTCCGCCAGGTCGACCGAGTCGATGTAGGGAGTGTCTCCGAGCAGGACGACCGCCTGGGGGTCGAGCGAGTGCATTTGTCTCCAGACTGCTGACGAGCCTGCTTTTTCGTCCGCACAGGATCCGAAGACCAGTCGCACTGTCGTCGGCCCGTCTTTCGGTGGAGTTGTAAACACGTACTGCTCACCACGGGCGAGGGCCTCGTCCCCTTGTAAAATCATATAACGATAACGAGTTGCTGGTTTCAAATTGGTGACGGTCCACTTGAGGCAATGGTCATTTCCTGCAGTTGCCTTGGCCTCGCTGGTAGCCGCTATGTTGGCTCCGCTGACGCGGAGCGTGTAAGTACCCGGCTTTTGGGCTCTGGCCCAAATGCTGGCCTGTTCCCCGGTGACGTGCCCCAAGATAGGACCATGGCTCAACTGCGCGTTGGCCCGGGGAGTGAGAGTTGCAATGGCCAGCAGAGTTATTGCAATGGTTTTTCGAGAAAGCAGGCGGACTGGTGAGATGCAATGGTTCAAGATTTAACTCCCTGGTGATTTATGAAGGTGACCATCTTTCATGACGACTCGTAAATTGTCTCGGTCAAGCAGTAACAACAGGTCATCGAGTGGATTTCCCTCTACGAGGACCAGGTCGGCCAGGAAACCCTCGCGAATTTGGCCCAACTCTTCTGGCATGTCCATGGCCGCACCGCCGTCGCGCGTCATGGAGAGAATCGCCTCCATGGGGGTGAATCCACAGTGGCGAACGAGGTGATCCAGGTCACGGGCGTTGTTGCCATGCGGCGTGAGGCCGAAACCATAGTCTCCACCACCCAGGATGCGGACTCCACGTTTTTGCAGTTGCTTGAGCCCTTCTACGGCCGCTGCAAGTTCTTCACGAAAACCGAGTTGTTGGACCTGTTCTTCCGTAAACCATTGCTCTCCTTCGTAGGCGGCAATTGCCGTAAAGCCGATGTTAGGACTGACGAAGACCCAGTCCTTGTTTGCCTCCAGTAAATCGAGGGCTTCCTCGTCCAGGAAGTTGGCATGGTAAATGACTTTAACTCCGTGTCGAACGCATATCTTAACGGCATCGGCGCTGCGCGCATGGGCACTCATTCGTTTTCCATGGGCGTGGACTACTTCCGCGGCCGCAGCGACTTCGGATTCGGACATGACGGTCGCCTCCGAGGGGGCATGCGGCACGAACGTGTCCCCGGAGATCACTAGTTTGATAATGTCGACCCCTTCGCGGATCAGTTCCCTGGTCTGGCGCCGAAACGCCTCCGGTCCATCAAGAACAATGGCCATCGAGGAAAGATCAGGCATATGAAGCATCCGCAAATCTCCCAGTCCGCTGGTCACGGTGAGCCACGGGCTGGCAGCCAGTAGTCGTGGGCCGGGGATTTCGCCGGCGTTGATGGCATTGCGAATCACGACGTCGAGCCTCGGCTTGGCCGCGGCAGCGCTGATGCAACTGGTGATACCGCAATCCAGGTAGAAACGCGCGTTGTGCATGGCGATCAGGGTGTTTTCTTCTGGCGGAATCATCCCGATCTTTGCCAGGTCATCCGTGTTGTCGATGCTCAGGTGTGCGTGTGATTCGATTAGCCCTGGCATGAGCGTGGCGGTGCCACCACCGTCGATGACCTGCAGGTCATTCCCGGACAGGTCTTCACCGTTGTGGCTGACAGCGGAGATCCGGTTCCCCTCCACGAGGACTTGGCCGGGATACGGATCTTTACCGCTCGCATCGAGGATATTCACATTGCTAAAGAGGATTCCGCTCATAGCCGTTATTTTCCTTCGGGGAAGTACAGACTGAAGCCTGTGCTCTCTGCCGGCTGAAGTTATTTCAGTTCCTTGATGCGGACGTTTCGATACCAGACCCGCTTGGCTTCGTCTTGAAAACTGATGTATCCCTTCGTCGGGCGGTCCTTGATGGCGGATTTGCGAATATCCAAATCAATGATTTGTTCGCCGTTGAGGATAACGTGCAAATGTTGGTCCTTGAGAGTGATGATATAGCGATTCCACTGGCCGGCCGGTTTCACCATGTTTTTTGACGGTGCCGCAGCGCCAATCACACCGCCACAATCGTGGTTTCCTACATTCTTCTTTCCGTACGTGTCGAGAATCTGTACCTCAAAGCCGCTCTTCACGTGATCCTTGAGATCACCGACGTGCATGAATACACCCGAATTTCCCTTGGCGTTGAACTTGAACTCCAGGTCGAGAATGAAATTGCCATATTGACGGTCCGTCGTCAGGTAGTCCTTGTATCGCTGCCAACCACTTTCGCCTGGCCGCGGTTTGAGGGTGACGGATTTGTCTTTCTCCACAATCCAATTGCCTGTCGTGTTCCAGCCGTCGAGGTTCTTGCCGTTAAACAGTGGTGTGAATTCGGGGTTTTCCTGGCCACCGGCGCCGGTCGGCAACAGCAGTAGGCTAAGCAGCAGGTATGGCAAGGGGCTTTTGCAGGACATAATTTGCTCCAAAAATGGTGCCAGGGAAGTGTTCTTTGACGGTCTTTAGTTATCGCGGCTGGCAAGATGCTATGCAAGCCACGCCCGCGAGTTGTTGGCCCCAGGTAGGTGTAGACGGGGGATTGCTCCAGCGTCCCTACTTGATCGAGGATGGCGGCTCGTATTCTAATACGCGACAGAAAAGAGACGTGCGCGTATTTAGCTACACCCGAAATAATCAGGAGTCCGATCATGAAGAATCGTTCAATGTGCATCGCTATCACGTTAGTACTGGGGATGGTGATTTCAGTGGTAGCAGCCGACACGAAGCCGGTGCGCACAGGTTCTGGTGTGATGAGCTTTGATACGGTGCCAGGCTGGGGCCTGCGTCCGGATGGGAAATCTGCCCTGGGCCCGACACACGGTGGTGTGGTCGTCGATAGCAAGGGGAATATTTACACCAGTGCTAACAAGGGAGTTGTGGTCTTCTCTCCGGAGGGCAAAGTGATCCGAGAATATCTTGGCCCCAAGTACTCCAATATGCATGATATGGAAATTCGCCAGGAAGCGAACGGAGAATTTATTTACGCAGCACGTAATGCGAATGCTGAAGGAATTAAATTTAATGCGCACAGCGGTGAGATTGTCTTGAAGTTGCCCTTTCCGGAAGAATCAGGTTTAAAGCTGAAGAGGTTTAATCCGACTGCTATTACCGTCGCAGCCAATGGAGATATTTTTCTGTCCGATGGTTATGCAAGTAACCACATCTTTAAATTCGAC
>CAZXJC010000231.1:0-3056 GCA_964640885.1 uncultured Pirellulaceae bacterium
AGTCAGAACAGGATAGTTCGTTCTACGGGCAGCAGGCTCGCCACGTGCGGCAGTGTTGGCGGGAAGCGAAACTGGTTGGCTGGGTCTGGTTGGCCAGCTTGCTCGTTGTGGGTGGGCTCATCGGCCGCTTTGGCTACCTTCCGGTTGGTGAGCGACCGGCGGTGCCAGCCCTGGTCTGGGGGATTCCGGCTTGGGTGTTCTGGGGTTTGCTGGTTCCCTGGGTCGTATTGATCGGAATTACCTGGTGGTTTGCTGCCTGCTTCCTTAAAGATGATGAGCCGCTGGAAGAGATGGTGGGAGACCAGCCCTTCCCCGGGGCAGATCATGGCCCGGCCGAGACAGTTGCCCCCACAGATGACGTATAGGTTCATTACATGCATTAACTGCACGCGATTGAAGTGAGATGATGTTTCATGCTACTGGCACAGCTTAGTCAATCCGACCGAATCATCTCGCTGATCCCATTTGTTGCCTACCTGATCGGCGTCTTTGTGATTGCGGTGGTTTCCGCACGCTACTTGAAGAATCGTAAGTTCGAAACCGAATATTACGTTGGCAGTCGCAGTTTTGGACCCTGGGTGCTCGCCATGTCATGGGTTGCCACGATGGCCAGTGGTGGTTCTTTCCTTGGTTACCCGTCGCTGGTCTACACGTACGGCTGGTCGATGGCTCTCTGGGTGAGTGGATCTTGCGTTACTGCGATCGTTGGGCTGGGAATTGTCGGTAAGCGCATCAATCGTTTGGCCCGTCAAACCGGCGCCCTAACCTTGGTCGACCTTTTGCGCGACCGGTTTTCAGGTCGACAGCAAATGGGGCATGCGATTGGAGTCATCTACCCGATCATTATTGTCCTGATCACAACCGTGTATTTGCTGGCTCAATTCGCAGCGGGTGCCCGGATCCTGGAAAATATGCTCGGTATTTCGTATCGGACGGGACTTACAATCTTTGCCGTGACCGTTGTTGCTTACACGACCTACGGAGGCTTTCGGGCAGTTGCCTGGACCGACACGATGCAGGGGATCGTGATGATCATCGGTATCGTGCTGCTAGTGCCATTTGCTATTCGCGCCGTTCCCGGTGGCTTAACGGGTGCCACGACCGCGCAGCGTGACCGACAAGACCCGGTTGCCCAGTTGCATGACGTGCCCCAGCAGCGAGACGCTTATCTCTATGGGCCAGGTCCGCACAAGGTGCCTAAAAATATTAAGAAGATTGTCGCCAGTGACGACCAGCAGTCCAGGGAAGAGCTGATCGCCGCGAACCAGGACCGTGGGCTGAGTATCTGGCTCCCCTTCAGCTTGGGAATTTCCTATTTCATGTTGCGATCCCTGGCGGCCATGATGATGCCGACCACGGTTCCCCGCATGCTCTCCTTTAAGGATACCAAGGCGCTTCGCACGGCGATCATGGTCCTGGCACCCTACATGCTGCTGATGTATTTCAGCAGCCTGATCACGATGAATTGCGCTCACAGCTTGGACTTAGGGTTGGCACCGCACGAAGCAGACCAGGCCGTTCCGGCGTTGGCTAAGGTGGTAGCGCCCTCCTGGTTGGCTGGAATTCTTATCGCTGCCCCATTCGCAGCCGTCATGTCGACGGTTGACTCCGCGCTGTTGGTAATCAGTGCATCGGTCGTCCGAGACCTCGTCCAGAAAGGGTTTTATCCCCAGTTGTCGGTAAAGATGACCAAGCGTTTGAGTTATTCCGTGACGGCTGCCATCGGCCTGGTAGCATTCTTATTTGCTTTGCAAGAACCAACCTTCTTGCAGCCGTTTGTGATTTTCTATTCCGGTGGGGGGGCGGCAGCACTGTTTTGGCCCAGCCTTGCGGCCCTCTATTGGAAACGAGCCACCGGTCCCGGCGTCCTGCTGGGGCTGCTAGGAGGAACGATAACCTTCGCTGTCTGCAATCAGTGGATTCCATTCAAAGACGTCTTTCCCCTGCATCCGTTCGTTTACGGATTCGTTGTTTCGGCCTTCTGTACCTGGGCCGGCAGCCTGGCGACGCCACGGCAACAACAGGGTCAACTGGAGCTCTATTTTGGCCGGGATGTAAGCTAACCTCATCAGTGGTTTCGCGGCCCCAATTCGCTACAATAGGGCCTCAGCCTGGAGGCGGTATTTCAATCATTTTCTGGTACCGAGGATGACCTGATGTTGATGATTCAACGAATCACAGTGGCTTTTATGCTCGCACTGCTGACTCTGCCCCTCAATGCACAGCAGCGGGAACGTACACGCCGCGACCCTTTTAAGGAATGGGACAAGAATGCGGATGGCTTCCTGTCGTTAGAAGAGTTTCCCAAGCAGTTGGGCGAAAGGCTCTTTAAACGTATCGACGCCGATAAAGATGGTCGCATTTCGCGCAAAGAAGATGATACATTTCGGGCCAGAAATCGCCGTAATAATCCTCGCAACCAAAAACCAACTCGGTTGCCAGCGGGGATTAAGTTGCAGCGGGATGTAGTCTATGCCACGGTCGGAGATCGGAAGCTGGTGCTGGATCTGTTCCTGCCCGAAAAAGTCAGTAAACCATTGCCAATGGTTGTTTGGATTCACGGCGGTGGATGGCGCAGTGGGAGCAAGGATGGTGCCGGTGCGCGACTGGCGCCACTGCTGAGCCAGGGCTACGCAGGCGCAAGTGTTGGCTACCGACTCAGTGGAGAGGCAATCTTTCCGGCGGCCATTGCGGATTGTAAAGGAGCCATTCGCTATGTACGGGCCAATGCCGAGAAGCTTGGTGTTGATCCAGACCGCATCGGTGTCTGGGGCTCTTCTGCCGGTGGGCATTTAGTCTCTTTGCTGGGAACCAGTGGCGATGAACGGAAGTGGGATCAACATCGTACCCATGCCGACGTGTCGGCGCGGGTGCAAGCGGTCTGCAATTGGTTCGGTCCCAGTGACTTTCTGCGCATGAACGATTTTCCCGGTAGGATTGATCACGACGCTGCCCGGTCGCCTGAATCACTTTTTATCGGGGGTCCGATTCAAGAGAATAAGGGAAAGGTGGCAGCGGCAAATCCGATTACTTACGTTACTGCGAATGCTCCACCT
>CAZXJC010000232.1:0-4167 GCA_964640885.1 uncultured Pirellulaceae bacterium
GGGATTTAGCCAGAAATTAAAAGGTGAGAAAACGGGATTTGGTGACCAATTCAATGATCCGATGAAATCGTCTGAAGTGACAGAGATTGGGCGTGATTTGATAGTTGAAATTCAGCGGCAGATTGAGGGTCGAAACGGGACACCAATTGAGGTGGACACGGATGGCATTTACCTCAGCCTACCGGCTGAAACGGATCCGTTAGAGTTTGCCCAACAGGTAGATGAGATGAATCCAGAGATCTCACTTGGTTTTGATGGTTACTGGGAGGCGGGAGCGTTCCTGGGCAAGAAGAATTATGCACTGACAAATAATGGTAAGTTGGAAGTTAAGGGATCCTCACTGCGATCTAAAGACCTTGAACCCAGGTTCAAGAGATACCTGGAAAAAGGTTTGCAAGCCTTGTTGACCAAAGATGTGGCCTCGTTACGAGCCAATTACCTTAAAACCAAATCGGAGATTGAGGACTTTGAACTGAATGATACGGATCTGCAGCAATCCAAATCAATCTCC
Organism: uncultured Pirellulaceae bacterium; assembly: GCA_964640885.1. GTDB lineage: Bacteria > Planctomycetota > Planctomycetia > Pirellulales > Pirellulaceae > JAZADA01. The sequence goes on from CAZXJC010000232.1 coordinate 512, forward strand.
AAGCAGTTGGCCGCATATAAGGCGAAATCTCCGCATGTTCAGGTAGCGTTAGATAATGAATTGGCAGTTCGAGTGGGAGATAGCATTTCTTATATCAAGGCAGCAGATGGGAAGTGGGCGATTCCTCAACCCGGAGGAGCCAACTATGATCCTGATCATTATCTGAAACGGCTGAATCAGGTTAATCGACGTTTTAAGGAGGCATTTTCAGGTGAGGCGGACTTCAAGGCGGCCTTCAATCCCGAGATTCCTATTGATAACCTGCAAATTGGGAATTACCCGGTTAACCAGGAGGACGTGGCTTGGATCGAACTGATGGAAGGTCCTACATTAATCAAGCAAGGTAAGAGGAAACGTCCCAGTCGGAAATGGTTTGAAGTTGATGATCAAGAAGGTATTGCCGCCTTTATTGATTACAAAAAGAACGTCGATATCCACCGATCCCAGCTGCTGGTTTATTCTCCATCACAGCCGCAGAAGGGAGGCCATCTTAAGTGCCTAAGGCGAGGGAAGTTCCTGCTGGAGATAGATGGTGACAAGGATAATCCTCAGAAATCGATTCAGTGTCTGGAAGAGATACTGAAGGTTACCGATGATGTTTTTCCAGAGGGGATTGAACCAGAAATCCGGTTTTCGGGCAATAAGTCGTTTTACCTGCAGGCAGAAATAGACAGTGACCCCAGTTTCAATTTGCATGTCAAGCACAAGAAACTGGCCATGGAAATCGCTGGCAGAATACCGGAGCCGTACCGGGCGATGATAGATATGGGAGTCTATGATTATGACCAGACATTGAGATTGGAAGGTTCAGAATATCCGGATGGAATAGGTTTCAACGTCCCCATAGATCGGGCGAACCTTGATTGGGATGCCATTAAGTCAGCCAGTAGTAATCCTGATATAGGGGGCCTACAGCTGGAGGCCATTTACACCAATGGCCATCAACCTGTCAAATTCCCTTTTTATGAGGATTTAACCAGTCAGGTGGGAGATATGCCGTCAGAGATTAAATCCTCGGCAAATAGGGCTAAGCGGGCCACAGTGTTAGCAGATAAAACCCGTCAGCACACCGACCAAGGTATCATCGCCCCCTGTGTGGAAATCATTCGCGATAGGATCAGGGAAGGAGAATCAATAGGATTCGATGGTCGGAACAAGTTCATCAGTGAAAGCTTGAAGATAGGGTTTGACCAGGATTGGATCGTTGATAGCTTCCTTCAGTTTCCGGATCCGTATCGGTATGGCGTGTTGGAAAAAGAGGATAAAAGTGAATACGGATACCGAATCAATGACCAATACAATCCGGAATTACTTTCAGAATTGGATGTCAGTTGCCTTAAATGTGCCGAATTCTGCCAAGTGGACAGTTGCTATAGGTCCAGTGAATTCCTGCCGGATGGTGAATCGCCGACCTTTGATCAGTTCAGGCGGGAAGGCCGGGAGAAATTAGCTCAAGCCATCGATGAAAATATTGAAAGGTTAGGCATTACCGCCATTGATGGGTCAATCGCATCGGGTAAAACCTACCAGATAGTGAAGAAGTCGCTGCAACTGTTGGTTGATGCCAATGTAGGAGTGTTTCTGCCCACACATAAAGCCATAGATGACGTCTTTAACGACAAGATACCAGTTCTACAGGAGCAAGGAATTGAAATACCCGAAAATGCGATGGTGGTGCATGTTTACGGGAAAAACCTTGTCCACGGCTCTTGTCTGGAAGAGCATCAGGAAAAATCCTGTTCAAGTTGCCCGGTATTCAGCCGCTGGTTTTATAAGGCCAAATCAGAAACCGGTAATGAAAAAGATAAAGAGGTATTAGCCGGGCAGATGAGAAACAGGCTGCGAAGCGAAAACCTGGGCCACGCCGTTAACCTGGAACAATTGCAAGCCATAGCCGAGCAGAATCATCCGCTGTGTGCCAGTGTGGCCTCCAAGATACTGGTCAGAGTTGAAGAGGGTGAATCGCATCAGGTAATGGCTATAATCCCGCATTCCTACCTGATAAACCGGTTTCAGCAATCATTCATTGCCGGCATCAATCCCGGCTACTGCTTTGTCGATGAAGCAGATATGCTGCCGGATGCGCTGATATCGGAAACTCAAGAATACCTGACTGTAGCTCAAACCCGGTCGCGTCTGGATCATCCTTATGATAAGGCCTGCAATTTCAAATGCTCCAGTTGTCATCTGCATTTCAGTGATACTTTTGCTAGTGGTATCCGACCCATTCGAAGCCTAAGCAGTGAAGCTGATTATGATAATGTCAGGAAACCCCAGCATTTCAGCCGCTACCTGCGAAGTGCGGTGGAGAATGTAAAGTCCATACTGGGTGACGCCTTTGATTATGAAGCCGTGGACAGGAACATTGGAAGAGTTGAGAAAGCACTGACAGCCGTTTCATATCGGCAGAAAACGCCATATGAAATTATCGACGGGTTGCAGCGAGAACTCTACCATGATCAAGGTGTCAAATCAGAAGTCATCTCGGAAGGATTGGAGATTGAGATTGACGGTACCAAGCGCCAGATCAAGCCCAAGATACACGTAACTCTGGTTGAAGCCGAAAAGTCGTTAAAGGCCAACCATCTGCTGGATCAATTAGAATCATCCAAGGTCCATCTTGACGAGAACGGTACCATAAGAGTCAGGAACTTTAATTTCAGTGAAAACACCGAATTGGGGAACGATATAAAAACCTTTCTGAAATGGGTAAATTTTATGGAAAAGGCGCCAGCCGGCAAGGTGGGGATTTACCATGAGTTGAGGTCGGAATATTGGGATCAGGAGACCAAAGCGGATTACACCGATTTCGGCTACAAACGCGGTGCCGTAAAATCCTGCGGCATTGTCATGCGCTACGTTGACATTGACACTTACAGGAAAACGGTGGATTTTCTCAAAGAAAGAAAGTCAATCCTGCTGTCGGGAAGTTTCCTTAATCATCAACTGTTAGCCGAATCGTTCTTATCGGATATCGACGGTTTACGCTATGTCAACGCTCGTGTGATGATGCATGGGAACTATAAAATTATTCACCATAATCCCAGTTTTGGCCAACTGGCACCTGAGTCCATAGATTTAAAGACGTTTGGCAATCTTCAGCTGGCTGAATTGATGCAGTTAGTAATCAAGCGAAGAAAATCTAGCTTCCTGGTCTTCGGCACCAACAATAAGACGGCCAAACTGCTGTTCAGTTCCATGGGCAAAGATGAAAGCAACAAAAATCTGTTGCTGGAGAGTAATTCCATTGAATCGATTGAAATAGCGCCTTGGAACCGGTTGGAAAGGGGGAGTAGAAGAAGGGGCAAAGGCTCTGTAGTAATAGATACATTGCGCTCGGCAGAATCGCGTGCGGTTAACAGGTCTTATTTCGACCTGATCATAGTCCATGGAAATGGCTATCCAAACTTCCATCATCTGTTACCTTTTACTATTGCCATCAGGCAGTCAGTCAATGGGGATAGGAATCTGGATGACTTGATACATTACAATCGGCAGCGTGCTGTAATACACGCACTACTCAGCAATCCGCGGGACGAGAAATTGAAAGTTGGCAACTATCTGTCAGGCGACATGTCGCATCTGGACTATCCCAAGGATCTGTTGGGTCGGGTGGTGACAACCAATAGCCTTTTAAGGCAATTGAAAGAGCAACA
>CAZXJC010000233.1:0-2743 GCA_964640885.1 uncultured Pirellulaceae bacterium
AGGGATGTACTGGAATATGACCGGCCACGCGCCTCCCCAGGCCACGACGGCAGTTAACCTGCCACCCTCACAGGAAGACTGGCCGTCACTGGGAGCCATGGTCTCCAAGTTTCGAAGTGCACCACGCGGCATGCCACGATCAGTTCGGCTTCCCTACCCGCTGGTTGATAACGGCACCCTGCAAGCTGGTGAATACGGCGGCTGGCTGGGCCAACAGTATGACCCCATTGTGATTCGAACACCCGGTGGCAAACCCTTTGGGGGAGTCTCCCGCAGCCTGGGCGCCGCCGAACTCAATCTTGAACAACCGGTTGATCAGCAGCGATTGCGCCGCCGGAACCAACTTCTCTCGGGACTGGAAACTCCACTGCCCCCGGAAGCCGGTATTGAACAACTGCTACACTTTCGACAACTGGCCAGTGATATGCTGCTCAATCCCGAAGTCAAAGTAGCATTCGACTTGGATCGAGAATCACCAAAGACCCTCCAGCGTTACGGAGATCACATCGGTGGCCGGAGCATGTTGTTGGCTCGCAGACTTAGCGAAGCGGGAGTTCCTCTCATTACCGTCTGCTGTGCCGCCGGAGACCTGAACGGATCCCGCGGTGACCATTGGGATACCCATGGCGATAACTTTAACCGACTCAAAAACACCATGCTGCCCAGTTTTGATCGACCGGCAGCAACCTTACTGGAAGATCTTGCTGAGCGCAACCTGCTCGACGACACGCTGGTCGTGATCCTGACTGAATTTGGTCGGACACCGAAGATCAATGGTGGTGCCGGTCGCGATCATTACCCGGGTGTTTATTCTGTTGTCCTCGCAGGTGGTGGTATTCAAGGTGGCCAGGTCTATGGAAGTTCGGACCGCATCGGGGCGCATCCGCATAGTCGCGCTTGCAAGCCTTCTGACCTGCATGCAACGATTTTCAACGCTCTGGGAATTCCCGTTAATGCGCAACTCTACGACACACTTGACCGACCGCTGCCGATTACTGATGGCCACCCGCTGCCACTGTTTGGCTAACTGAAGTAGTGGGCCTGCTCGACGAACTAGGGCCTGATCTGACAGATTTTTCCAGGCGGAGTTTAGGTTACAATAGGTACGAACCTCAACTGGATCACCAAATATGTCCAAGCCATCCTCTGACGATCAATTGCTTCAGCAAGCTATCGCTGGCGAAGTGGTTGCCCTGGAACAACTGCTCTGGTCGCATTATGACCAGTTGCAGAGACGGATCCAGCGCAAGATCCCCGCCGGCATGCGAGGAGCACTCACTGCCGAAGACATCCTGCAGACTACCTTTGTCGACGCCTGGAAAAACATCGGTTCGTTTTCGCCCGACGGAGAAAACGCCTTCTATCGCTGGATTGCTACCATTGCCGAACGCAAGCTGACCGATCGAATCCGCGCCCAGGGCGCCGCCAAACGAGGTGGCGAAAAAGCAGTTGCCGGAGCAAAACAAGCCGCTGCCAGTTCAATGGTCAACCTGGTAGACCTGGTTGCCGGCGACTGGCGAAGCCCCAGCGGATCGGTCGCCTTCCGAGAAGCAGAACGAATCCTGCCCGTGGCCCTGGGAAATCTCAAGGATGACTACCGAACCGCTATTTCCATGCGATACTTGCAAGGCAAACCGATCGCTGAGATCGCCAAGAAATTAAATCGAACCGAACGTGCGGTACAGATGATCTGTAACCGTTCACTCAAGAAACTGCGGGAGGCACTGGGACGATCCTCCCTCTATTTGAGCAGGTAATAACCGGCAACGAGACCTCATGAACGTGGATGACCGCACGGAACAAATTCGCCAGCTGTTGAGTCAGCATCGACAACAGGAAGATGGCAATGCGCTGACCGATGAAGAACTGGTCCAAAAAAATCCCGAGCTAATGCCAGAACTTCTTCAGGAACTCAACAAGCTGAAACTGATCGAACAGGCTCGCAAAGAAGCGCGGCACGAGGATATTTCCACCGACGGTGGTCCGCGAGATCAGCTCTCCACGGAAACCTTCAACGATGGCACGAGTATCCCACCGCTGGACGCCCAGGTACCCGATTACGATTTGCTGCGACAAATCGGCAAAGGAGGCTTTGGAGAAGTATGGCTCGGCCATCATCGGCTCCACGGCGAATATGTTGCCGTCAAAATCATTCCCAAGCAGCGGCTCGTGGAACTGGAAGGTGTCCGCTCGTACAAGCACCAGGCCAAGCAACATTCAAACCTGGTTCCCATTGAACACGTTGGAGAAACCGATACCTGTTACTACTACGTGATGCCCCTGGTTGACGATGTGAAAGGCCCCACGGCACTGCGATCTCCAGAGTATTATGAACCCAAGACATTGCAGTGGTGCCTGGATAACCTGCCAATCATGTCTCCGGCCGACGTTCGCGACCTGGCAGTGCAATTGCTCGACGCACTCGCCGACCTGCACGAAGTGGGGCTCATGCATGCCGATGTAAAACCGGCTAATGTCATGCAACTACAGGGCACCTGGAAACTGGGTGACCTGGGACTCATGACCCGCAATGAACAACTGACTATGGGTCGTGGTACGGTCGCTTTTTGGCCGCCGGAAGGAACCACCGGACCAACCGCAGATCTCTACGCGCTGGGAAAAACACTCTACCTGGCACTGACCAATACCTCGCTAAAATCCTTCGATGACTTTGTCGAAGGATCCCTGCCCGTTTCCGGCGACCCCAGTACGATCGCTCATTTACGAACCCTGATACAAAAAG
>CAZXJC010000234.1:0-8903 GCA_964640885.1 uncultured Pirellulaceae bacterium
ACCGAACAGGGTGAGGATGACGAATCCAATCCGGAAATAGAGTTTGCCAGCCATAATCTGTGGCTCCCTTGATTGATACTGCAGTTGATTGCCTATTATCATAACAGAGTGTTCCCTGACTTCCATCTGTGACTTATCGCCAGCAGGGACCTTGCAGAGCTCGATGTTTTTTAAGTGGTTGTGTGAATCAAGGAGCTAGAGATGTTGAATCGATCGCTTGTTCGTTTCTTACTGATGGCCTTGCCGCTATTGGACCTGGCCGGGAGTTGGTGCCAGGCGGTGGAAGCTGCCCAGCAACCAAACTTGTTGATCATGTTCCCCGATCAGTGGAGACGGCAGGCCTTTTCATGTTACGGAGATCCAAACGTTAAGACCCCGAACATCGATCGCCTGGCATCTCAGGGTGTTCGTTTCAATCGGTGCTATGCAACCAACCCGGTTTGTTCGCCCGCCCGTGCGATTTTTCTTACCAGTCGCTACGGGCACCAGACGGGCTTGATTCAAAACAGCCTGTTCTTACCCTCTCAAGAGACGACCTTCCCTGAAGTATTAGCCAGTAGCGGTTATACGACTGGGTATATTGGCAAATGGCATTTAGATGGACCAGCCAAGCCGGGCTTCGTGCCTCAACAGCGACGTCAGGGCTACCAATGGTTTGAGGGATTCAACCGGGGTCACTGGTTTCCCCAGGGCGCGCGTTATTTTACCAACCAAGGGAAGCTAACAACGCCCAAAGTGTTTGAGTCGATTTACCAGACTGATCTGGCAATCGATTTTATGAAGCAACAGAAAACCAAACCCTTCCTGTTGTTCGTTTCCTATGGAACACCGCATACACCCTATCGACCGCCGGCCCGATATGATCGCTTTAAGCCGACGGATCTATCTTGGCGACCTAACGTGCCGGAAAAAATCCGCAACAGCCAGATCTATTCAAAGCATCTGAGCGGATATAATGGACTTTGCGAACTGCTCGATCACGAGACGGGTCGCCTGATGGCGTTTCTTGATGAGTCGGGCTTGGCAAAAAATACAGTCGTCATGATCACTTCCGATCACGGCGATGCCCATGGATCACACGGGCTTCATCACAAGGGACAGCCAGAAGAGGAATCGCTGGGAATTCCCTGGATTATCCGTGGCCCCGGAGTTAAGTCGGGAGTCGTTACCGAGACCCTGGCTGGGACGATTGATTTTGCGCCGACGCTGTTATCGCTTTGCCGAGCTGACATTCCCGACCGAATGGTAGGTCGAAATTTAACTCCAGCCCTGGCTGGCAAGGAGATGAACGTACCGTGGGTTTATACGCAGGGAAGAATGACTACAGCGCCGCAGCGACCGCAAACGGAAGGTAACGTAAATGCTCGCCGCAACATCCAGGCGGCCTGGCGAGCGCTGGTTACTCCCCGTTACAAGCTGGCAGTCGACAATCGAGAAAATGTGCGACTGTTGATTGACTTGGAAGAAGATCGTTATGAGATAAACAACCTGGCTAACAAGCCAGAGCATGCAGCTCTGCAACAGCGATTGTGGAAACAGTTAAAAACGATTGGCCAGCAGACACGGGATCCCTTCCCTAATCCGGTTGCCCGGGCCCCGACAAGACCCCTGTCCAAGGCCACCGGTCCCCCTTCAGCGGCTCGTCGGGTCTCGCAAACTGTTGCGCATCGAGGAGCTTCGTCGGAGCGGCCAGAAAATACGCTGGCAGCATTTCAGCGAGCGATTGATGTGGGAGCGACAGCCACCGAACTCGATGTGCAAACCAGCCAGGATGGCAAATTGTTTTTGCTGCACGACTCAACCCTCGATCGTACGACCAGTGGTAAAGGAAAGGCTACTGAGCTGACACTGGCTAAACTTAAGGAACTCGATGCGGGTTCCTGGTTTGACCCCAAGTACCATGAAGAGCGGATTCCCACGCTGGCAGAAGCCCTTAAGCTCTGTCGAGGCAAGATCGACGTCTTGCTGGACCTCAAGGAACAGGGAGAGTCGTATGCCAAACAGGTTGCCGGAGAGGTTCGACAATTTGGCGATCCGAAGAAAACGATCGTAGGCGTGCGCAGCGTGGAGCAGGCAAAACTATTTCGTCGCCTGTTGCCCGAAGCACGCCAGCTTGGTTTGATTCCTGGACCACAGGCAATTCCTTCGTTTTCGCAGGCCGGGGTGGAGATGATACGACTTTGGCCTCGTTGGCTTGAAGACAAAACGCTGGTTCCGCAAGTCAAGAAGGCTGGGGTCAAGTTGCATCTCAATGGTACCACCGGCCTCACCAGCGAAGTGCTGCTACTGCTTCCCTATCAGCCAGATTCCATTTCTGCCGATGATCCCGGGCGGTTGATCAAAAGTTTGCGAGAAATTGCTGCGCCGAAGCGTTAATAGGCCGTTTGTTCCGCGCAGAAAGAAAGCGACTTGGCTGGTACAATAAACGACGATGTAAATTTATTTTTTGAATCAGAGTGGTGAAAAGATGACAAAACGACAAGTATCCCGCCGTCGATTTCTAGCTAATTCTGGCACCACTGCGATTGCCGCAGGTGGATTGGCCATGGCCCAAACAAGTGCAGCATCAGCTAGCCGAGTGGCCGGTAGTAACGAGAGACTGCGAATTGGTTTTATTGGTGTTGGTGGCCGGGGTTTCGGTGCTCACGTGATAACCCTCAATACGCTGCAATCCTAAGGAGCGAAAATTGACCTGGTAGCCGTATGCGATGTGTATAGCTTACATCGGGAACGCGCCGCGGATGCGATCAAGAAGAAGACTGGCAAGAAGCCAGCAGCCTACGTTGATTACAAAGAGATGCTGGATCAGGAAAAACTGGATGCGGTCTGCATTGGGACGCCGGATCATTGGCATGCCAAGCAGACCATTGATGCCTTGAATAGTGACCTGCATGTCTATTGTGAAAAACCAATGACCAAGCAGGTCGAAGAAGCCATTGATGTGATGCGCACCTGGAAGAAGACCGGTAAGATCATGCAGGTTGGTGTCCAGTCAACCAGCTTGCCGCTTTGGACGAAAGTACAGGAGTTACTCCAAGCAGGGCAGCTTGGGAAAGTCTTGATGTATCAGACTGAGATGTTTCGAAACAGTGCAATGGGCCAGTGGCGGTATTACGCTTTGGACAAGAACATGACCCCTCAAACGATCGACTGGCAACGCTGGTTAGGGGTCAAGGAAGGGCTGGCTGAAGATGCCCCGTTTGATCGAGCCGTTTATCGCCAGTGGCGACGATTTTGGCCCTTTGGTTCCGGTATGTTTACCGACTTGTTTGTCCATCGAACCACCTCAATGCTGAAAGCAACCGGCCTGCGATTTCCTGGCCGCGTGGTGGGAGCCGGTGGTATTTACATGGAATATGATGGCCGCGATGTGCCTGATGTGGCTACCGTTGTGGCGGACTTCAAAGAAGGGGTCCAGGGGACTGTGACCGCCACGATGGCCTGTCAAAATACACCGATTCAACAGCTGATTCGTGGTCACCATGGTAGCTTTGTTTTCGGGACAGGTGAGAAATTCAGTGGCTTTGATTTCATTCCGGAAAGACCACAAGTCACACGTAATAGTAAGCTCAAGCAACAACGCATCGAGGTTGAGCCAATTGTCAAGAATACGACCTTAACGCATTTCCGTAACTGGCTCTCAGCCATCGAAAGTGGTGATCAGCAGAAGTGCAACAACCCTCCTGATTTGGGTGCAGCAGCTATTACGCTCGTTAATCTTGGTGCCCGCAGCTATCGCCAGGGGAAAGCGTATTTCTTTGATGATCAGAAACTGGAAATCACTGAAGCAGATGCCAGCTGGGCCGCCGGCTGGGAAGCCAAGTCAAAACAACGAAGTAAACCAGAGCATGTGACGGGTTGGAAAGCAGGCGACCACGGAAGCATCCTGGAAGAACCTGACTATATGTCACTGGCTGGCCCCTGGATTGACGGAAAGCCTCCGACACGTAAAGGTGGCTAGTGACCGTTCATTCGTTCGTTGTCGACAATGATTGTTGACGGATTACAAATGTTCCGGCTGGAGTTGATTCATGCAAGGCAAGCTGCTGATTGTTGCTGGCACCCTCCTGCTTATAGTAGGTTTTGCCTACTGGAAGTATTACTTGGCCGGCGAAAACGTTCCCTCGCCAGAAGAATTAGCGCAGCAGGCACTGACGGCAGCGAGCGCCGAGGAAAAAGAAGCTGCGGCGGTACAACTGAGCCAGGCCGGAGAACCAGGTATTGAAGAAATGCGACAGGTTTACCAGCAGAGTGACGTGGCCGAGGTACGTGCAGCGTGCGTGAAAGGACTGGGCGTTTTGCGAGATTATGAAAGCATGGACGTGTTCTTTCAAAGCCTGGAAGATGAATCAGCCTTGGTGCGCGGGAGAGCTGGAGTGGCAATGATCCGTATGCTGGGACGCGATTACCGGTTTCGGGCTAATGGCTCAGCGGCTGATCGAGCCCAATCTATTGCTGGCATGAAAATAGCCTGGGAAGAAATGGAGCCAGATTTGCAACTGATCAAAGAAAAAATGAAAAATAAAGCACAACAGGATCAGGAGAAAGAATAGGAAAGCTGCACGAATCTGGACCCAATCTGTGGAATAGGGGAGAATCAGTATTAGTCTGCTCGGTCGCCTAAAAATATCGAAACACGGGACATTCGTCCCCATGACGCACAAAGCAGATACTGGATGTGCTAAAATAGAGGACACTGACCGGCGAGGTCAAAAATGGTTTAACCGTAGGGGATAGTCTTATGCGAAGTCGCAAACGACAAGGGTTTACATTAGTTGAGTTGATCATTGTGATTGCAATTATCGGCTTACTTATTTCGCTGATGTTTCCAGCGATCCAGGCGATGCGTGAAGCTGCCCGCCGCCTGCAGTGTGTAAACAACTTGCATAACCTGGGGATGGCCTACCAGTCACTGGCAACTCGAAATCCGCAGGAACCAGCCCTGGCTAATCCCGTGATCTGGGTAAGCAAGCTGAAGGCAGAAGTTGAGGATTCAGATTCAACTTTACTCTGCCCCAATGACCTGAACCCGAATGCTACACCGTTACCCGAGCTCGTTTTTCATGTCCGTAACAATGGTTACAACGTTCCCTTTGATCCGACGGGCCCGCGTTGCCGCGTTAGCCAGTGGGTACACCAACGATATCCTGTCGACAAGCATCCCGGGCGATTTGGTCTTGAGTTTGAAGACTGGCGGGACTGGGAATTCAGCGATTGCCGAGTGTTGCTTGAGCCGATTGGTGGACAGATCGAACAGTTGCCGAGCGGTCGATTGCGTGTCATGGCCGGTGCCTTGAGAGTAACGTCGGTTGATAAACGTGCAGCCTTCACCCATGACCTTTACGGACCCAACGATATCCCGCTGATTTTGGATTTTAAGCCGAAAAAGTCAGTCGTTGTACCGACGCAAAAAACCAGTTATGGCATTAACAGCCATGTACACCAGATGGACGCCCCTGATTCCACTAAAATACTTCTTGTCGAGTATAAGAAGTACATTGCTTACGTGGTGGGGGAAGATGCGACCGATATCTGGTATGACCAGCGCGCCTTACGACATCGCGGTGCTATGAACGTGTTGTTCCTGGATGGGCATGTAGAGACTCGCCTGCCCAGCGACATTGATCCTGATGTGACAGGACTTCAGGAAATGCTCTGGCGGCCAACCAAGTACAAGCGATAAGGCTTGTCCGGCGATGAGTAGCCAGTGCCCCGTCTAGAAACGGTTCTTCTTGTTCCGTCTCAATAGCGAAAACGGCCATCCCCAAAGTTTCCGAGTGCTGGTTGGGGCAAATACTTTTCGTGATGAATGTGCGCCAACGATCACCAGTAACCCGAAGAAGAGCGTTAGGAACCCCATCAAACTAACAGCCGTTACTTGCTGCATTTCTTCACTGAGCGGATTTGTGACACGCAAACCAAGCCAATAATCCCAGAGGCCGTGGATGGTAATGCTTGTGCCCAGGCAGATAGCAAATACGATTGGCCAGCCTCGCCAGCGCTGCGAAAAACGAGCCAAACCAAGTCCAAAGCCACCCACTCCAGCGAACAACAGATGCAAGAAGAGGCGGACAGCATTTTCGCCAAGATTTTCCAGTTGTAAACTTGAGTTTTCGAGGCCCAGGTAAAATAGCGATTCATTCAGTCCGAATCCCAGGCCGACAAAAGCACCGTAAATCAAGCCATCCATGGGATCGTTGAAATGCCGACTGCCGACAATCGCTATGATGGCAACGGCGAACAACTTAATGAGCTCTTCGGACAGGCCTGTAATGAAAGCTTCTTTTTCAAGGCCGTAATCACCACTGAAGAAGGAGTCAAATTCGAAAAAGAGATAGTCTTCGAACTTACCAACTGTTACGCATGCCAGTATGCCGAGTAGGATTGCTACGACCAGCATGTACCATGGTTCTCGATCATACATATCGTATCGATAGACCATCAGCACCAGGACAAGGGCACAAACCGCTAAACAACCGTAGATAAACAAACAATCGTAGATAAACATCGTTACCACTTTGTGGTTAAGTTTACGCTACTGCGGCAAGTGAACTCGCTCCGATGATCAATGGAGCTTCCTTCACCGTGCAGCGTTGTCATGAGCATCCGCCAAGCCGTTATCTCGTCAACAACGCTTGCCAACGAGAATCAGACGTTAATCAGAACTAATATCATACGCAGTGAGAGACTGCTGGTCACGTATGTAAAGTGTTTCCCCTGCGATGGCAGCGTGGGCCCAGCTTGGCCGTCCGTGGCTAGAAATCTTGAACCGGCCGTGTTCGCGGTATTCTTCAGGGGTTGCCTCTGCGATGGCCACTTGGTGGTTTTCGCCCAGCAGGTAGAGCATACCGTCTGCATAGATCAGGGAACCCTAGCCAACACTGCGATCTCTCCAGGCGATTTCTCCGGTTAAGAAATCCATACAGATCAAACCACCACTGCCGAAGCCGTACATGTGATCTTTCACTTTGACGATGCCGCCGTGATGGTTAGCCATTCGCTTCTCAAAATAAACCTCTTCCGAAGTTTGCTTGCCATCAACGGTATTGATCCGTGCCAGGCCTCCTCCTACGCCATAAGCACTGGAAGCGAAAATATGGTTACCATCGACAATTGGTGTGGCGCAATTGGCAGTACCGTTGGCCGCATTGCTGTAAGACCAGAGCAATTCACCGGAACTTAAGCGGACACCGAATACATTACTGCGAGCAAATTGAACAACCTGTCGCACTCCTCCAATAGTTGTAGCAACGGCTGATGCGTAGTGGGCACCCTGCGTGACACCCTTGGTTTGCCATTTTAGCTTGCCAGTATACTTGTCCAGCGCGACCATCGTTCCCTGCTTGCCTCCGGGTGTCACGATGATCAAGTCATCTTCGAGCAATGGTGACTCGCTATAACCCCAGCCCGGCCGTCCGCCCCCAAAAGCCTCACTTAAATTCACATGCCAGGTTGTTTTGCCAGTGGCAGCGTCGAGGCAACTTACATCGCCGTTGCCACCTTCAATGAAAACAGAGTCGCCTTCAACCGTTGGCGTACCGCGAGGTCCATTACCCATTCCGTTACGGTAGCCACCATAAATACTGCTTAATTCTGCTACCGATAAGTTGCCATCGCGAAAGGGGTGGTGTTTGGCGTAATAAGCGGTCAGTTCTGCTGGCGTGATCTTGCCGTCCAGTCCCGCTTCATATTTCTCCAGGTACTTGCTGATCTCTTCTTCGGTTAATTGCTGGTCACCGCGTTTTTGACCCTCAGCAGGAATATCTGCCCGGCCAAATGGACGGTCCAACGCAGTGCCACGTGATTCCGTACGGGAGACTTGCTTGTCTTGATCCTTGTCCAGTTCCTTTAACAAGGTGGCTGCCCGTTGAGCGGCGAGGACCTTGGCGTCGACGTCTTCGTTCCGCGTGTCCACGTTGGCGAAGCGATCGATGCGGGCCGCATTGCCTTCGGCAAATGATAAAATCTTGTCGCCATCGGTGTCGACGAAACCAAAGAGACGGACAGTTCGACTGGCGGCATACTCGCTCGGCGTTTGCTTTTCGTTCTTCAGCGGAAGATCATAATCATTAAATTTCCAGCCAAAACCCTTCAAGGCTTCTCGTTCATTGATGGTGCCATTTTTGTCTGTATCAAGTCGCTGGAGTTCCTTCTCAAGACGATTGGCCAAGAGGGTTGCCAATGGACCCTGTTGAACAGCCCAGACCACGCTGCCGTCCTTGGTATCCAAACAAATAACATGCTCTACACCATTGAGGTCGCCCTGGGTGTAAATGCGATTTCCAACAATCGATACTGACGAATAACCAACACCAACTCGGTCTACTTGCCAGCGGACCGCAGGTCCCTCTGCCGGCCATTTTTTGAGTAATCCCGTGGACGTCGCCCGGCCGTTACGATTTGGTCCGCGCCATTGAGGCCAGTCCCCGGCATCTGAACTGGGAGCAGACAGGGCTAAGAGAAGAATGGTCAGTTGTACGCATACGAGTGGTCGGTTGAAACGAGTGAGCATCGAGACGATCCTTAACACAGGTGGGGTTAATCAGAAATTAACTGGTGCGTGACCCGTGGGCCACGGTAAGTGCTGGTTATTGTGGAATAACTGCGCTTACAAAGCAAGCAACCTGGTAGGGAACGAGACAAGCCGGAGAAGACCGGTAAATTGGGTTTAGTTAAATAAAGGCAGGGATCTTTTGGAGACCTAGTCCGCCAGTGACTCTCGTACCGGGGAGCTTTCTTGGGAGACAGACTCTGTTTCCTGGGACGGATTTCGCTCTGACGCCGCGCGCTGTAAATAAATGTTAATGCCAGTTCCAACCATCGCTATCAATATTGTGCTGTAAATAGCAGCCCGCTGGGCTAATAAGAAAGCAATCACATTCGCTTGCCGGTACCGTACGTTA
>CAZXJC010000235.1:0-6061 GCA_964640885.1 uncultured Pirellulaceae bacterium
TTTAGCAAGGGAATAGCCACTCATTTTCGGTTTGTATTCCCACACCTCGGTAATCACTTCCGCATTGGGCTGCATGATTTGGGCGTGTTCTTTCAGCCACTCTTTCCAAGCCCCTTCCCCATGAATTTTGTCAAAATAAAGATTGATGTCACCTGCTAACATCGTGTCAGAGAGTTTGTTAAAGCCGATGGATTCTGCGTACGTCATGAAGTCGCCGCCCATCTCGAGCCTTCCTACGCCCCAGTTGATCGGTCGCTTGCTGGCGGCGATGGCCTTGGTCAGCTGTTGGTAATGCAATTCCAAACGCTGATACATACCAGGCAACATTTTCCATTTACGATTGCGAACAAAACGTGGCCTAGTGTTCTCGGGAAGACCTTGGTACTGCGTGCCGACAATTGAACGCCACAGTTCGCCCTTTCCAGCTGATTTTTCTAGCGGTTGGATATGCTTCTTCCAGTACTGTGCCTCTTCGGCATTCCAGTCGGGGCCAAAGCCCTGCGTAGCAAACTTTGGCGAGTCCAAATCAGCCGCTGTTACCCCCCCGAATCCGCGAGCAAACATGTTCGCTCGTGGCCCATTGATGATCTGATACGTCCACCACTTGCTCGTCCCTTCTCCCGAGTTAAATTTTGCCGTCTTTTCTTCCACAGCCTTAACAAAGGCTTCAAGATTTTCCTTCTCAACCTCAATATAGCGCACCGAGTGAAAAATCGCTTCTGCTGCCTTATCACCGCCCTCTTGCGACCACACTTGCCCTACCAACGAAGTAGCTATCAAGACCGCGAGAATTCCTAACATATGAGGTTGCTTTTTCATGACCATCACTAGCTCCTGTTCCATTCCCAAGATGTAAAAACCAAACTTTGCAGCTTCCTTAGATTTTCCTGCAAGGCACTGGCGTTACCCTACCCAATGACCTACCTGCATACCAGCAGCGACGCGTCTTGAAAATACTTTTACTTTTCCACACCACGCTATCCCC
The DNA here is from genome assembly GCA_964640885.1 of uncultured Pirellulaceae bacterium. Classification (GTDB taxonomy): domain Bacteria; phylum Planctomycetota; class Planctomycetia; order Pirellulales; family Pirellulaceae; genus JAZADA01. The sequence continues at coordinate 986 of CAZXJC010000235.1, forward strand.
ACTTTTCCTGTTTAAGAAACTTGGGTGTGTTGAGGAACGGTCAGTCAAGCTATGGAAACTCGCATTATCCTGTTATAATAAGAGTTGCAACGGTCGAACTGCATGCATCGGATGCGAAGTTCGCCCCCCCAACCACTCGCACACGCCAAGGAACTGACTCATTCCCGCCTCTACCCAGCCTAGGCCTAACACCCCACGCCCCGCGTCGTCGTCTGCCATCGACAAAGCGAGCACTTTTACGTTCCAGCTGCTCGCCACACTATTGTGCGTGAGCTGCATCTGCCTGTCACTGAGTGCCGAAGACGGAGAGGAAGCGGCCACCCTCGAAGAGGCTCGTGACCTGGGTCGAAGCAAATCGAGGTTCCTGCAAGAGACCATCACGGCCACACAACCCGGCACCACTATTCCCAAGGCCAACCTTGCTCCTTTTGAGAAATCAATTCGCCCCATCCTGGCGAAAAGTTGCCTGGCCAGCCAAGGTCCCAAGAAGTCCGAGGGAAGGCTTCGCGTTGACCAATTGAATCCGAATCTGCTCACCGGCCCAGACGTACTGCGTTGGAGAGAAATCTATAACGTGCTGGGCAACTCTGAAATGCCCCCCGCTGACCAGCCCGCGTATGCGTTGGCCGATGCGGATCGCGGCCGCCTCGTCGAGTGGCTGGGCGCCGAGATCAACAAGGCTTACCTTGTCCGCCGCAACAGCCAGGAATACTCATCTTTCCGACGCATGACACGTTATGAATACAACTACGCGCTCCAAGACCTGCTTGGTCTCCCTTACGACCTTGTCGACCGCCTTCCGCCGGAAGCCGTCTCTGAAGAAGGATTCAAGAACAGAGCTGAAATGCTGCAGATGTCAGCCATGCAATTCGAGACCTGTCGCGAGATTGCCCTCAAGTCGCTTCAACGGGTCACGGTACACGGTGACCGCCCACAGCCGGTTACGTATGTCATCTCGATGCAGGAAGAATTAACTCGGGCTACATCTGGAAAGAACCCGAAGATTTTCAGCAAGAACGATGACAGCTATCGTAAAAACAGAAATCGCCAGCATCTCGTGAACCTCGAATCTGGTCAAGCGATCCATTTCCCAGCTGCCAAACCGAACCCCAAGCCTGACGCAGTTGTCGGGCAGGAACCGGCAGCCTCTCCCGTAGTCCTGGCCTTGCCCCACTCTCACGAATTAAAGTTAAATCTTGATCGCTTTCTTCCGGACGAGGGAATCATGCGAGTGCGTATTCGGGCCGCTCGTTCGTCGATGAACCCTGATGAATACGCTGGGCTTCGCCTGATCTTCAGTGCTCATACGAGCAATAACGCTAATTTCTCCCAAGTGATCAGCCCCGGCGACATCCCGGTTACTGCACCGCTCGACAAACCGCAGGTTATTGATTTCCATATTCCTCTGGGCGATATCCAGCGAAATCCTTTTCGCAAGCTTGCCACTACCTTCCCCCGGCGCGATGAATTCCTCTCTATCCGCAACGTCTCTAATGCCAAGGGTGGCCAGGAGCCGATGCAGGTGTACATTGATCATATTGAGATCAGCGCGCCCTTCTATGCCCAGTGGCCACCCCAGAGCCACCGCGACATCTTCATCGAAAGCAAGAACCAGGACGACGAGGCGATTTATGCCAAGGAGATCCTGAGGAAGTTCATGCGACGCGCCTGGCGACGCCCAGTGACCGCTGACGAAGTGGAACAGTACTTCGGGCTGTTTGCCAAGTACCGGCCAGATCTGCCTACCTTCGAAGAAGCCATCCAAGAGGTTTTGGCGACCGTCCTGTCCGCCCCCGACTTCCTGTACCTGACCCAACGTTCGCAACGAGCCAATACCAAGGGTCCTCAACGGATCAGCGAACTGGAATTAGCCAGTCGCCTTTCTTTTTTTCTCTGGTCGAGCATCCCGGACGAGGAGCTTCTTGACTTGGCCGAGAAGGGTCAACTGCGGAAACCAGAAGTTCTCAAGGCCCAAGTCACGCGGATGTTAGCTGACGCCCGTTCACAACGCTTCGCTGACACTTTCGTCCAGCAATGGCTCGGCACCGAGGGCCTCGATAGCGTGACCCACGTCACCGACAGTTCCTTGAGGTCCGCCATGGAACAAGAGCCCGTTGCTTTCTTCGACGAGGTTCTCGACAACAACCGCAGCGTGATGGACTTCATTCATTCCGACTATGCCGTAGTCAACGAACGCCTGGCAGGCCACTACCATCTACCGGCCATTCGCGGTCCTCATTTTCGCCAAGTACCCATTACTGTCCAATCCAACCGCGGGGGAATTCTTACCGCCGCAGCGATTCTAACGATGAATTCAGATGGTAAAGACTCCCATCCGCTCAAACGTGGAATTTGGATGTTGGAACGTATCCTTCAGGATCCCCCGCCACCGCCCCCACCGAATGTGCCTGAAGTCGACTTGACCGACCCGGAAATCCTTAAAATGACACTCAAAGAGCGGATTGCCGATCATCGCAATAAGCCCGCCTGCATATCATGTCATGCCAAGATTGATCCATGGGGAATCGCGTTCGAAAATTACGACGCCCTCGGAGTCTTCCGTACGGCACACAAGAATAAGCCGGTAGATGCGACTTCCGAGCTGTTCAATAAGCAGAAATTAGCCGGCATGACAGGCTTAAAACGCTACCTGTTAATGGAACGGCAAGACCAGTTTTCTCGGGCCATTGTTGATAAAATGACCACTTATGCTCTGGGCCGATCATTATCTTTTAGCGATAATGCCGATATCGATAAAATTGCAGTACAATTTCGCAAGCAAGGGGATCGCCTTGGCGACCTGGTGCACTTGATCGCCGAGAGTACCATCTTCAACTCCAAATAAGAATCTGGACGGAATGATGACCAACAAAACCACTTCGATCAATCGCAGAAACTTTTTGCACGGTACGGGCCTGGCGTTGGCCCTACCCTGGATGGAGACCTTTGCTGCAGATAAGACTGCTGCTAATGAAACTCCAAAACGGTTCCTCAGCGTTTATCATCCTGATGGTGTTGGCTTGCCGCTCAAGACAGACCCCGCCTGGAAGGACTGGAGTTGGTTCCCGCGTGGTGGGGAAAAAGACTTTCATTTAACGAAGGTCCTGGACGTACTTGAACCGTTGCGCAGCGAAATCACAATCTATTCCGGCCTTTCCCATCCCGCTGTTCGCAAGGTACATGGCCATTCTAATGCCGACCAATACTTGACCGGAGCCGCTACAGGAGGCCATGGGACCTATAAGAATTCAATCTCTCTTGACCAGGTTTATGCGGCACACGTGGGTGACTTGACGCGACATGCTTCGCTAGTAATGTCCACCAACGGTGGCATCGGCGGCCCTCGTGGCGCACAGACGCAGTCTTTTAATCGCCAAGGGCGAGCGATGCCGGCGATGAACAAGCCCAAGCAAATTTTTGACATGCTTTTCGTAACGAGCGGCAAGGAAGCGGCGGCAAGGCTGGCTCGCAGCAAAAGTGCGTTGGACCTGCTGGTTTCCAATACACGGTCGCTAGGACGACAACTTTCCAAGCGAGACCAGGCAACGCTACAGCAATACCTTGATGCGGTACGGGACACCGAGGTCAAACTGACGAAAGCACAGAGCTGGATTGATACACCAATTCCGAAGGTCGACACCACGAATCTAAATTTGGATGCGGACCCCAAGGAAGCACGTATCTATTTCCAAACCATGTATGAACTGATTTACCTTTCCTTTCTCAGTGATTCTACCCGCGTGGCTACCTTCCAACTGGGTCGCGAGAACGGCGAAGGACCACACGATCTTCTCTCCCGGGCAGTTGGCCTTGGGGGCGCACATGGCCTTACGCATTCGGTGAAGAAACCGAACGGCTGGAAAAACCTTGGTACCTACAATCGCTACCAAGCCGAAGAATTCGGCCGTTTCGTACAAAAACTCAAAGACACTCCGGAACCGACAGGGCGGGGAAATATGCTCGACAACACGTTTGCCATGCATGGTTCCGCTTCTAGCAGCTTCCATCTCTCCCGCAATTACCCGATTATTTCCGCTGGCGGCAAGAATCTTGGTTTCAACAATGGTCGTTACCTCAAATTCGGCACGGGCAATGAAGACAACCAGGCCGGTGCCGGAATCGTCACAGATGCAGGATGGCGAGGTAAGATCGAGGCTGAGGAACTGCCACTGGCACAACTCTTCGTCACCGTATTGCAACGACTAGGCGTCGAGACCGACACGTTCGCGGGATTCACCGGCGGCCTGAGCCGAGTTTAATTGCCAGGCTCAACGCCGGGCTGGCAGGCCCCTTTCGTGTCCCGAAAAAGCTCCCTCGCAACTCAGCCACGAATCAGTCGGGCGGACAAATCGTTACTGCCCCCAACGTCCGTTAAACGGCGCTCGCGACCTTCAAACAAGTACGTAAGCTTCTCGTGTTCCAGTCCCAGCAGCGATAGCATGGTTGCGTGCAAATCGTTGACATGAAAGCGGTCTTCAACCGCGTTAAAACCAAAGTCGTCAGTCGCACCAATCACTTTCCCGCCCTGGATTCCACCGCCGGCCATCCAGATACTAAAGCCATAGGGGTGGTGGTCCCGTCCATCTTTGCCCTGCATGATCGGCGTGCGACCGAACTCTCCCGACCAGACGACAAGGGTTTCGTCTAAAAGACCTCGCTGTTCCAGGTCTGCCAGCAAACCGGCAATCGGCTTGTCGACTGCCTTCGCACGGCCCGTATGATTCCCTTTAACTCCACCGTGAGCGTCCCAATCCCCATCGACCAGGTGAACATAGCGTACTCCCCGTTCCACCATCCGCCGCGCCATCAGGCACATCTTCCCGAAATTATTCGTTGGCCCTTCGTTAAGACCATAGAGCTTTTGCGTGACCTCTGTTTCTCCCGACAGGTCGATCAGCTCCGGAGCTGCCGATTGCATCCGAACCGCCAGTTCGTAATTCGCGATCCGGGCATCGAGCCGCGTGTCCCCTGGCCGTTTATCGCGATGTCGCCTGTTCCATTGCCGAACTTGATTTAGGACGGCCTGCTGGGCTTCGCTCAGTTCGGAGACCCAGTTGGGTTGGGAGGTTTCATAGC
>CAZXJC010000236.1:0-8731 GCA_964640885.1 uncultured Pirellulaceae bacterium
TTTGTTGATTGACCTGGCTAATGACACTCGTAACACGCTCCCGCATCGTGGCGTTGTTATACGATTGACGAACGATTGGAGAAAATCCGTAATCGGCAATATTTGAAACAACCAGGTCGCCGCCATCGGCCAGTAAGGTGACCATGGCAGTCTGAATGTTGCTGGCAACCGTCGTGACATAACTGCTAATATCCTCGGAAGACCAGGTTCCATGGTAGATATGGTCATAGGCGACTTGATCGCCGTCGTTGTAACCCTCGGGGTCAGGATGAAAATCATTTTGGCCGATGGCCAGGATTGCATGCCGAACTTGCCGCTGCTGAACCTGTTTTGCCAACCCCGTGTGCTGGCCAGTTTTCAAGAGGCTGTCGGAGGTGGCTCCAGACCGAGCCCAGTTATATTCATATCCTGCCCGGCGAGGTTCACCCCATTGAAGAGCATTGCCAGAAGAAGTCTCGTGGCGTCCCAGATCGAAATGCGATTCGGTTGCCAGTATTTCGACCCAGTTACGGGCGTAGGAATAAGTTTCATGCTCGTATTCGTCGCTGAGACTGTCACCGATGACACCAAAACCTCCCGCCGGACCATGATGGAGGAGACGCCGATCTTCCAACTGTTCCAGCCATAAGGGTCTTTTAATCGGCGAGAAACGCTTCATGAGGTGCTGTCTCTTCCAAGTCGAATAAGTAGGCAGAATTAGCCGTTTCAGAAAGAAAAAGCGAGCCTGCTGGGTACCTGGTTCAGACTACCATTTAGAGAAAAGATGCACAAACAATGGAGTTTCATCTTCATTCAATAAATGGCGGCGAACATCGGAAATCATGGTGCAGAGAGGAAACTGTAACGAATAAAGCGATCGTGGAGTTTCGTTCACCGATCGTCGCCGAGATTCCACCAGTCCATCGGTAACAGCGGGTCTTCCTCATCGTCTTCCGCACAATCACTGTCAGTATGAGATCGACTCAAGCTACTGAAAGCGTCTTCAACACGCTGCCAGTAAGGAGTATTGTCGTGAACTGGCAAAAGCATGACTCCAGAGATATTTGTTGCCAGCTCTTGTGATGGCGTTTGGTGATTGGAGAAGTCAGCGGAACAGTTTTGTTCGGCCATCATAGTATCCATGGTGTTGATGATCGAAGTAAGTGTTTGGTCAGCCGAGGCAGAAGTTCCTTCTCCTTCGCCCTGGTTAGCTTCTTGTTCGGCTTGGGCTTCATCATTGAGATGGTTAATGATCACCAGTACATCACTAGGGGTCACGAAACCGTCCCGGTTAACGTCGTAAAACGGTGGTACCAGGGGAAGCGGCCGATCGGTGGTCAGTAACCGTGAGCCCTGCTGGTTAAGCGTGTTGATAATTTGCAGGACATCCTGAGGTGTCACAAGTCCGTCCCCATTGACGTCATACGGATTGACCGAGTTGTGCCAAACGAACTGGGTTTTCACCATCACCTTGACTGTCGCAATATTGCTCAGGTCGGTTCCGTCATTTAACTGGTAAGCAAAGCTGTCGATCTGGTTGAAATTGAAGTTGGGAATATAGGCCAGGGAGCCGTTTGCGTTGAGGATCAGTGATCCGTTTGCAGGCTCACTGATCGTGATGACTTGCAGTGGATCGCCATCGACGTCATGGTCGTTGACCATGACTCCGGCAGCGGCAACGTCTAGTTGCTGGTTTTCTTCTACCTGGTACTCGTCATCGACGGCTACTGGGGGATCGTTGACATTGGTTACCGTGATCGGCAGGGTCTTAGTATCGGTCAGCGGGCCACCGTCACCGTCATTGCCGAGGTCGTTTACATAGAGGGCCAGGGATTCAGTGCCGTAAAAGTCCTGTTCACCACGATATTTCATCCCGTTCAAGGCGGCATTGATCATTGCCAGGCTGCCAGTCATAAGGATCTGTGGATCGGCGTTACCGTCACCGGTGTGTAGAGTTAGTCCCGTGGTTTGCGACAGCGTCATCGTTCCATGTGCTACCGAGAGTATGACATGGACCGGATTGTCGGCAGCGTCGGCATCAGTTACGGACAGGCCCTGAATCACGAACTCTGTTTCTTCGGCGGCGACCTGGTCGCCAGGCAATTGCCATTGCGGCCCCTGGTTCGGCTTTTGATTGCCAAGATTGACATCGCTCGTGGTTTCATTCGCCTTTGCTTCGACAGTTGAGTAATACTGGTAGTCCAAGTCGTCAACATAAAGATCGATACCAGGTTCGTCGTAGTTTCCGTCATTGACGGCTGGTCGGTAAAGCCCGAAAGCATCGAAAGTTCTGTTATGCAGGGCGGCTCGATGTGCCGGGGTTAAGTGGATTTGCTGTTCCTGATCACCCAATGAGCCGGTGAGCAGGCCAACTCCGTGGTCACCACCATGAGGATCGTAGTGAAATGAAAAGTCGAGGCTGGTATCTGCTGTAATGGGGACAGTTGGACTGTCCAGGCGTTGCAAGCCGGACTGGTATCCCACGATTGTTTGCCAGAGGCTTAGCGACCAGTCTCCTTCATCAAAAGAGAATCCGGCGACCGTTACGTTTTGACTTTGTCCTCCAGGCCCATCCATTGCGCTGTTAAAGAATCCTAAGAAACCTCCGTCGCCGAGTGATCCAGTTGGATTGTGAATTTCGATCTTTCCAGAAGCATTCCAATAGTCGTCGACGGTGGTCGGTCTTACGAAGTTCGTATCGGCGTAGTAGCTGGCCGAGGCGGAGGCATGGCGTTTCCAGGAAGCACGTGCCTCTCCAGTGGTTCCACCAGCATGACTGGTTGTTGAATGTCCGAGGATTTGTGTTCCTGGGACCGGATTATTACTGACCCAACCATTCTCGAGTGCCGCATCCTCCTGGGCAAAGGATTCGGACTTGGCTTCCTGTGGGTAGGTTGTTGGCAGCCACTCCTGTTGAGGTACTTGGGCGATCGTGTAATGCCCCGAGGGCAGTTCAGTAAACCGGTAGGTACCTGTTTCATCAGTGTTCGTTGTCGTGGGATCGTCCGTCGCGGTTAGCAGACTGGTTTCCCCATCATCCAGTTGATTATTATGATTTGTGTCGATGAAGACCGTCCAACCTGCTAACCCTGGTTCTCCGGCATCTTGCTTGTCGTTGCCATTATGATCGCGAAATAATGTTCCCTGGATGTCGCCAGGTCGGACGTCACCCATCAGTTGCACCAGGTCGGTAGTTTCGCCGGTTGTTCCCCCCATCACTAGCAGGCTGCGGTCATCCAGGATGATAATGTCACGAGCTACATTTTCTCCGGTAATGGGCAGTACACGAATTCCATCGTCATCGAATGTCGTGTCTAGTGATCCATCAAGGGTGTAGCGAACCAGGGCAAAATCCTGGTCGGTTCCATTGTTCGTCTGTCCGACCGATATTAACTTGCCGTCAGGTTGCAAGATGACACGACGAATTTCTGAACCGGTGTCTCCCACCGTTGTGTAGACCTTGCCAGCTGTGCCGAACGAGGAATCAAGCGTTCCGTCCGAGTTAAAACGAGCGAGGGCGAAATGATCGTTTGCCTGGCCTGCCAGTAGAAGTTTTCCGTCAGGATAGATGAGCAAGTCGTTGACCACCTCCCCATTACCCATGTCGGTCACCACAGTACTGGATACTTGTCCTTGGTAATCCAGTCGGATTAAGACAAAGCTGTCATCCAGCATCGTCGCCCCGAGTATGATCGAGCCATCGTCAAAGACGGCTAAGTCGGTGGCCACAGCCGGATCATCGAGCGGGAGCGATATATGTCCATCACTGTCAAATAGCGGGTCGAGTTGGCCGTTAGCGTCAAATTGTAGAGCAAAAATATTCTGAGGATTGTTGCTGGTCCCCGTGACAACAATTTTACCGTTGGGCAGCAAGCCGGCGGCATATGCGTGATCGCTTGTTTCATTATTGTTCCAGTCGAACGTGTAGAGACCGCTGCTGGCAAAACTGTTGTCCAGTGTCCCGTCCCCGTTGAAACGGGCAACCACCAGCTGCGAGTCACTGGTTTCGACGGCGGCAGCACCAACCACGATGATTTTTCCATCGGGTTGAATGATCAAATCTTCTGCAGTGCTGCTGCCAGTAAGAGTTGCGCTGGCGATTCCGTTGTTCCCGAAGGTTGTGTCAAGGCTTCCATCAAGATTTAGCCTGGCGATGGCAAGTTGATTGTCTTCTTCCCCGGCGACCATTAACTGGTCATCAGCCGTTTTGACAACGCGATTAACGTGCATGTCGCTGATTGTTAATGTGCCATCGTCATCAAAACGCGTGTCGAGCACTCCCGGGTAAGTGTTCCACGTTGGTGGATCGGCCCAGTTGTCTGCGGCCTCAATAGTGATGGATAGCGTGTCAGTGTCTGTTTGGATTCCTAAGTCAACATCGGGGATAAGATCAGATGTTTCCAGGGTGATCGAAGCATCTCCGGAGTATTCCGGAGCGGGTTGGAAGACGAGCCATTCGAGTACCAGGTTAATGTCGGTAATCGAACCGCGTAGTGTAAAGGTTGCGTCTTCGTGTCCGGTACCAAAATCGAACACCGGACCATTGATACTGTTGTTCCCTAACAAGCTGTCAACGTCTAATAAGCTGAGGTGGCCGTGCGTGGCGGTAAAGATAGCTTTAATCTGTCGCGTATCAGCTTCACTGCCAACGATTGAAAACTGATTGTTTCGGAAACTGCTAAAGGCCAGGGGAGCCTCATAAGTGGTTGACTGGTTTGCTGGCATCACGTTGGTAAGATCCATGTCACCGGCAAGCAGGCGACGATCTTCGAGTGTTTCCAGCAACAAACGACGACGGTGGGGAACCCATTGTTGCTGCGCGCGACGCAAGCTGCGGCGGGCGGTAGCCGAGCCGGTTTGGCGATGTCGAAGGCGTGTTGCGGAGCGATTCATGCTGCGTTCTTCAAGGCAACGATTTAAGGAATTAATAATGGATTAGGACTCGGCGCTGACTGGAATCAGGCAGTTGCCGGAAAATGGAGATACAACTCCCCATTGCCAAGCTAATCCACTCTGGAAATGCTGGCAACAAAATTGCCAGTTTTGACAAGAAAAGCCAATATTCTCGAGAAAACCCCGCTTCTTAGAGGTTTTTTGACGACCCAGGAGGTGATCTGGGCCAGGCTTCTAGGCAGCATGTTCCGAAGGGGGCGATTCGTCCGCCTGATCACGATTGTCACCTGGAACAGCTGGTTTCTTTTGGACGACTTTTGCCAGCCGTTCCACGCGCTGTTTCAGTTCTTCGAACTGTTGTTGGCCGTCGCCGATTACATCGTCTAAATGCTGGGTTGTTTTCTCCAAGTGATCGAAGAGTATTTCCAGGTTGTCTGCCCGTTTGAAGAAGTCCGAGTTGGGAGCAGGTTCAGTCATGGTACGGAAACAGCTTGGACAAACCAGTGGGTGAAACCGAAGGGGCCGCCAGTCATTTGCTGAAGAATCGTATAGTTAAATCAGTGTGAATCGACAATAGCAGTTTGTCTTTATGCGTTTATCGATTGACTTCTTTTCGTGGTCCGTTGACGGTCGGCAATGTGAGCCGTTAGACTGAAAAACTGAGAATGTAACTATTAATAAGCTGCGAGCCAGGTGTGCTGGTTTAGTGTCTGACTCTGGAAATTTACTCTCGAATTATGAATGATGCAGCAACAGAGAGTCACTGATCAAACAAGATGAAAGTTGGTTTATGTCTTTAACCGTAAACGAGATTGAACAGTTAGCCATCAATACAATTCGTACGTTGTCGATGGATGCTGTCCAGCAGGCGAACAGTGGTCACCCGGGAACCCCAATGGCGCTGGCCCCAGTTGCCTACGTTTTGTGGAATGAGTTCTTAAATTACGATCCGGAGCATCCAGACTGGCCAGCCCGGGATCGTTTCGTATTGTCCTGTGGTCATGCATCGATGCTTCTCTACTCGATGTTACACCTGGCCGGCGTCCAGGCTGGCGAGGGTTCGGACCGTCCGTCTGTTTCCCTGGAAGACATTCGGAATTTTCGTCAATTGGAGAGCCCCTGCGCTGGTCATCCAGAATACGGAGAAGCAGCGGGCATTGAAATGACTACTGGTCCGTTGGGGCAGGGAGTGGGAACGAGTGTTGGGATGGCGATTGCAGCCAAGTGGCTGGCAGGACGTTATGACCAGTCCGACCTGGAATTGTTTGGCTACGATACTTATGCGCTCTGCAGTGATGGCGACATTATGGAGGGAATTGGTTGTGAAGCTGCTTCCCTGGCTGGACACCTGAAGCTGTCGAACTTGTGTTGGATTTATGACGATAATCGAATCACGATTGAGGGTGAGACCGACCTGGCATTTAGTGAGCAGGTTGCGACCCGTTTTGAAGGCTTGGGCTGGCAGACGTTGCAAGTCGATGATGCGAATGATTTGGCTGCAATTCGCCAGGCGTTACAAACATTCCAGGATACCCAGGATCGTCCTACACTGATCATCTTGCGCAGCGTGATTGGATATGGATCTCCGAACAAGGCAGATAGCCATAGTGCACACGGGGCACCACTTGGTGAAGATGAGGTTCGCTTGACCAAGGAAGCTTATGGCTGGCCAGCCGATGCCCAGTTCCTGGTTCCCGAAGAAGTGCCGGCACACTTTTCAGAAGGTATTGGTGCCCGTGGAGCGGCAAGTTATGCAGAGTGGCAGTCCCAGTTGAATCAGTATCGGGAGGTTGCTGCCGAACCACTCCAACAATTGGAGGCGATTTGGCGTGGAGATTTACCAGCGGGTTGGGATTCTTCAGTACCCGTTTTTGATGCGGATGAAAAAGGGCTGGCAACACGCGTCTCTTCAGGACAGGTGCTCAACGGCCTGGCGTCAGAAATTCCCTGGTTGCTGGGTGGATCAGCTGACTTGGCTCCTTCCACGATGACACTACTGAACGAAGAAGGAATGGGTGAATTCTCGGCTGACAATCCGGGCGGTCGAAATTTTCACTTTGGTATTCGAGAACACGGGATGGCAGCCATTGCCAATGGTCTGGCACTGGCAGGTTTACGTTCCTACGTAGCGACATTTTTCGTTTTTACAGATTACTTGCGTCCGTCGTTAAGGCTAAGCAGCCTGATGCATTTACCGGTTCTTTACGTGATGACTCACGATTCCATCGGACTCGGAGAAGACGGACCAACCCATCAGCCTGTCGAACACCTCGCAGCCTGTCGAGCGATTCCTGGTGTGCAGGTGATGAGACCGGCCGATGCGAATGAAGTTGCCGAGTCTTACCGGGTAGCGATGGAAACGAATGGTCCCACGGTTTTTGTACTGACACGACAGGGAATCGCGACGCTTGATCGCACTAATTATGGAGCAGTAAAGGGAGTTAGCCGGGGTGGCTATGTGCTGAAGGATTCAGAGGAAGGTCCCGCGGAAGTGATCTTGATGGGAACCGGCAGCGAGGTGTCAATTTGCCTGGCTGCCCAAGAACAATTGCAAGCTGACGGAATCTCCGCTCGCGTAGTGAGCCTTCCCTGCTTTGAACTATTTGATGAACAGGATGCTGATTATCGTGAGGAAGTGTTACCTGCCAGTTTGTCTGCTCGTGTCGCTGTGGAGGCTGGAATTCAACAGGGTTGGGGTGGTTACCTGGGTAGTGGCGGTCGTTTTGTGGGGATGACAGGTTTCGGGGCCTCTGCACCCGCTGATCAGCTTTACGAGCATTTTGGCATCACTGTGGAACGCGTGGTAGAAGAAGCCAAGCAGGCGATTGCCGCCGCGGCGTCTTAGGCGCAGTTTGTCCCTAGCTGGTCGTCCGGATGGCCGTATAGAGCAGGAAGACTAGCCAGCCAGCGAAGATCCCTATAGCCAGGCCGATCAACGGTCGGTTTGCCGGCCGCGGCTTTGCCGGAACATAAGAATTGGCACCAAGCTCTTGCTGTTGCTTCGCTTGCTTAGCACGTTTTGGTGGAGTTGCCATCGAGTAACGAGGTCTCCCAGTAGATTGTTTCAGGCATCAGGCAGGGTAATCTTGAAGTCGTTACAGAACGCCTGTTCAAAGTCGAAAACGTTTTCAAAATCTTCTCGACGATCAGTGTCGGACTTTTTCATCAGCCCGATGCCAATCAGGTTATAAACGATTTCGCCCACATCGCCCGTAGCATGAATGCCCCAGTTGTTTAAGACCATTTGCGCCATGTAACCAAATTGTACGATCGAATATTGCCGGACGGCTTCACACAATTGTTGGCCGGTCAAATGTGGTTCTACCAGTGATTCACTTTCCAGTGGCGGCGGCTCTTCGGGCGAGTCTGCTTTACCAAGGCCCAGCACCTCTTGGGCAAAACTAAGCGCATCCCGAACAAATTGGTAGGCTTCCAGCTTGTATCGTTTGTCCTGGTCGAGCAGTTCGAAAATAGGATGTTGATTTTCGGTCATCAGAAAAGTGCAATTCCAGTGGACAGGGGTTACCAGCTATTTGTTAGCCGACTTCGAGTTTTTGTTGAGCACGGATAAAATGTCTGAGGCATCAATCATGATGCGTCGATTATCTTCGAACTGAACAAGTACTTGTTGTGTCAGGATCTCGTGTCCCAAGATACGGGCGCGTCCCTCGTTGGTGACAACATCGGAGCCAATCGAAGGAAGTTCTCGTCGCATCTCGGTGTAGGTGTCATATTCATACCGCAGGCAACATTTTAGTCGACCGCAACGTCCTGATATCTTCGTCGGGTCGAGCGTAGCCTTCTGCAACTTGGCCATTTTCATCGAGACGGGTGGCATTTTAGAGAGGTGCGTATTGCA
>CAZXJC010000237.1:0-12950 GCA_964640885.1 uncultured Pirellulaceae bacterium
TACAATGTCCTGACCGGTTTCGACGGCGGGAGCGATCGGGACAACTACTTTGCCAAGCGAACGGATCATCCCAGCATGGGTTCGATCTGCCAGTACCTGGATATCGGCGCGAAGGACATACCCCGTTACGTGGTGATGCCAGCCTTTCCGGGATACACCCAGGCGCTACGGCGGGCCGGCCCCTTTGGTGGTTACCTGGGAAGCCAGTACGACCCACTCTTCACGGTCTGTGATCCAGAGATTGCACGTAAGCCGAAAGGTGACTATGACCCAGTACCTGCGATGGGCGCGCCGACCCCACCATCGTTGCAACAATTGCCAGATCTTACGGCCGATCGATTCGATCGTCGTCATTCCTTGCTGGGGCAACTCGACCAACAACTAGCCGCCACCGAAACGAGTGGGGCAATCGGCCGCCTGAGCGAGTTCAAGCAGCAGGCCTTTACGCTACTAAGTTCCACTAAGACACGTGCTGCTTTCGACATCTCCCAGGAATCGGACCAGGTGCGGGATCGCTTTGGTCGTAACCTGTGGGGTTCGAGCATGCTGATCGCTCGGCGACTGGTAGAGGCCGGTTCAACTTTTGTTACCGTGCATTGGGAATCGGAAGGGAAAAATCACTGGGATCTGCACGCCAACAATTTTGGCATGTTGAAAACTCATTGCCCGCAACTGGATCAATTGACCGCTGCCCTGGTTCTCGATTTGGAGGAGCGGGGCCTGCTGGACGAGACGCTGGTCGTCATCATGGGTGAAATGGGCCGCACACCTAACATTAATGCCAAGGCTGGCCGTGACCACTGGCCTCAATGCGGCTTCTCGCTCCTCTTCGGCGGCGGAACCAAGGCCGGTTACCTGTTAGGAAAGACTGACAAGCACGCTAGGTATCCGACTGAGCGCCCCGTATCCGCCGGAGACATGGCCGCTACTATCTACCAGCTACTAGGCGTCGACTGGAAAATGACCGTACCCGATTTAAGCAATCGCCCGATCCACATCTCGCATGGTGGCCAGCCGGTTCATGAAGTAATTGCCTGAGCAGGACGACGGTCATTACCTGGCAGGCAACACCTGCAGCTTCAAGTGCGATGCCTTTGTCTGAGATCGGTAGACGCGCTGCGTGGCCGCCTGAAAATCTTTTTCCTCAGCGTGATAGATGTCGACGAATTTCTGGGGATTACGGCCGATCACAGGAAACCAGCTGCTCTGAATCTGCACCATGATCTTGTGACCCTTGAGAAAACAATGGTGCTTATCTCGCAAATCAAATTCGATTTGATTAATTTCACCGGGAACCACGGCCTCGGCCTTTTCAAAACTGTTTCGAAATTTACTGCGGAATACTTCTCCTGCCAGTAACATCTGGAAACCTCCCATTTGCACCTCTTTTCCGCGTGGAGAGTCATTGGGAGTGTCCGCTGGAAAGACATCGATCAGTTTCACGATCCAGTCCGCATCGGTTCCCGTGGTGCTGACCTGGATGCTGGCAATGATTGGACCGGCGATGACCAGGTCCTCTGGCAGCGGCTCGGTTTCATAAACCAGCACATCGGGCCGCCGCGCAGCAAACCGCTGATCTTCGATCATCCAGGTGTGTCCCTGGGTATTGCGAATCTCGGCAGAAAACGGCACTGGCTTTTGTGGATCACTAAGGAAAGAATCAAAGCCCTGTTTTTTTGCCGGAGCAGTAAACGACAACTGCTGACCTTCTCGCAGGTAGAGATTCCGGGGCACGACGTTTTTCGGCGGCCAATCATCAAAGCGGTTCCAGCGATTGGAACCCGTTTCAAAAACGATCGCTTCCGGTAATTTTGGATCCCCTTTGCCTTTCAGGTGATGCTGGAAAAACGGAAATTCAATCTCCTGGCGATACGTTTCTGCCGTGTTGCTGTCAAAACGAATATCACCCAGAGAATCTCCTTTACCAAAAGCCCAGCCTCCATGGCGCCAGGGCCCTACGACCAGCAGGTTTTGATTCTTGGGTGTTTCACGTTCAATGGTGTAGTAAATCTCCATCGGCCCATAAAAATCTTCGGCGTCAAACCAGCCGGCAACATTCAAAATCGGATGCTTGATATCCTTCAAATAGGACAAGGCATCCCGTTTTTTCCAGTAATCGTCATACGATCCGTGCTGCATGTAGTCGTTCCACGTCGGCACCCGGTTCTTAAAGTAACGCTTGTTAACATTCGCCACTGGCCCCAGGTTGAAAAAGAACTCGTACCCATCCGGGGTTCCGTAACTGAAGACAGGCTGATCCCGCTTGTCCTGCAAGCCAGAGCGAGTGGCTGCATTAAAGGCCAGCCAGTGAAAGGTGTACATCAGTCGAAAAGCACCGTTGTGATGAAAATCATCACCAATGAACATGTCTGCCGGAGAAGCCTGAGGTGAAGAAGCCTTTAGCGCTGGATGAGCATCGATCATCCCCATCACCGTCTGCCAGCCCGGGTAGGAAATACCCCATTGTCCAACGCGTCCATTGTGGTTCTTCAGATTCTCCAGGCACCACTCGATAGTGTCATAGGTATCAGTACTTTCATCCGTATCACGCGGCCCCTTGGGCTTGGTCCGCAGTGGCTTCATGACATCAAACTGCCCCTCCGATTTAAATTTTCCCCGCACATCCTGGTAGACAAAGATGTAACCGTCCTCGGCAAACGGCTGGGAGGGCCCCAGGGAACGTCGAAAGCGATCAGGCTCGTAAGGACCAATCGAATAGGGAGTCCGAAACAGCATGATTGGATACTTCTGATCCAGCCGTTTTGGCTTGTAAATGATCGTAAACAGCTTCACACCATCTCGCATGGGGATCATGTGGGAAGACTTGATGTAGTGTTCCTGTGTTTTAAATTCTTCCTGGGCCAGCACGGTCGAACCAGGAATCAGCATCAGACAAGCAGCAAGCAACAGCCAATGGCAACGTCTCAACATGGCGAACATTCACTTTCTTAGAGAAGCTGGTTTTCGACCACCTGGAACAGGGGCCGCTGGCAACCGACGAATCGCGTTAAAACAGTTCGTGAATCGGTTTGCCACCGCCCACGATACTGACCGGTCGACCGGTCGAATCTTCATAGTGAGTACCGAGCGGAATACCAAGCGCTGAATAGATCGTGGCCAGTACATCCAGTGGCGTCGTCAGGCGCTCCTTAACTCCACCACCAAATTTCTCACTGGCTCCCACGGTCCGTCCACCCTGGATGCCACCCCCGGCTAGCATCACGGTAAAACAATTCGACCAGTGGTCGCGGCCCGCATGCCCATTGATGAGCGGCGTTCGACCAAATTCACCAGCACAATAAATCACCACATCATCGAGCATGCCGCGATCTTCAAGATCTTCCACCAGTGCCCAGATCGCTCGGTCTAAGGGTGGCAGATGCTCTTCCAATCCCTTTTCAATCTCGTTGTGATGATCCCAGTAGCCCGTATTGATAGTAACACAGCGTGTACCCGCTTCGACCAGCCGACGGGCCAACAGGGCACTTTGCCCGTACTGATGACGACCATACTTGTCGCGCAAGGCCGCCGATTCGCTGCTGATATCAAATGCCTTCCGGACGTGATCTCCGGCGACCATTTCCAGTGCCTGTCGCTTGAACGTATCAAGCCCTTCCATCACGCCGGATTTATCGATATCCCGTCGCAAGGTATCAAACTTACCCAGCAACCGACGCCGCGACTGAACACTGTTTAATGTCAGCCCCTTGGGCAGAGCCAGGTTGGGCACTTCAAAGTCCTTGGCATTCGGGTCTCCACCAACTTCGAATGGGTTGTAGGCCTTACCCAGGTAGACCGATCCCTGATAACCGAAGGCTTCTGACTTGGGTACGGTCACGTAGGCCGGTAACTGCGCTCGCCGGGGTCCCAGCGAGCGGGCGATGACTGATTCAAAAGAGGGTTTTTGCGGTGCGTTGCGTGCCAGGGTAGGACCAAAATAACCGGTCTGCATCCAATGGGCAGAAGGCGCATGAATCCCATTTTCGTGGTGCACGGAACGGACCAGCGCCAGTCGATCCATTACCCGAGCTTGCAGGGGGAAGCGTTCTCCCACCACGATACCGGGCGCCGAGGTAGCAATTGGCTGGTACATCCCACGATACTCAGCCGGTGCTGCCGGCTTCATATCGTAAGTGTCTTGCTGACTCATCCCACCGTGGGTCCAGAAGACAATCAGTGATTTATTATTTCCTGGGGTCGCTCCGCTGGCTGCTCGCGACTCGAGTTGTAGCAATTGCGAGAGGCTCAGGCCCAGCAAGGGGACCCCCAGTTGCACGAAGTTGCGCCGTGACATTCCATCACAGTTTTTATAGGACTGCCCGTTCACTCGCAACATTACCATTCTCCAACGTGAACTGTTTCAAGTTCCTAGTGATTGAACAAAAACTCGTTCGTTGCCAGTAACGACCAGAGCAAGGAACGATAAGCTTCAGCGGGATCTTTTTCTGCTTCCAGGAATTCCACGGCAATCTTCAACTCTGTAGCCTGCGGAGGACGGGCATAAATACGCAGAAAAATATCGGTCACATTCTCCGCAAACGGTTTCTTATTTTCTACCAACTGCTGCGCATAACCTTTTTCCGCAGTCAGCTTCTTTTGGATTTCCTTCGAGTTCACGAACTCCAGCGCCTGCGCCAGCGAGGGGGCATCGATCCGCTCACATTCACAGGCAGAAATCCGTGCCGGTCGTCCGAAAACGGTGAGAAAATGTGCCGGCACGTTTTCATCCGGCAATTCAATAGCCCGCGTACCGGCCGGCACACCGGCAAAAGTAGTCGGGGCAGCCAGGATCTGGCTAATCCCGTCCAACAACACTTCGGCCTTCATACGGCGCGGATAAAAACGGGCAAACGACTGGAGATCCTCTCCATTGGAAGCGGTCGCTATCGATTCCAGCCGGTAGGCATAGCTATTGCAAATGTTGCGAATCAACTGTTTGACATCATACTGGCTCTTCACAAAATCCCTGGTCAACGCATCCAGTAACTCAGGGTTACTCGGCGGGTTCGTGCTGCGAGCATCGTCGATGGGATGAATGATGCCCCGCCCCATGAAATGAGCCCACATGCGATTGACCATGGTCCGCCCAAAATATGGGTTCGTCGGTTGCGTCATCCAGCGAGCCAGGCTGTGGCGTGGATCGTCATACTGATCCAGCTGAAAATCAGGTCCTCCCAGGGGCCGCGGTCCAATCTTCACACCACTGCGAGGGTGAACAACAGGTCCTTTGTCCTTCAAATAGATAACTTCATTGGTCGGCACTTCCGCATCGGCAAAACCACCCTTACGGCCGACCCGAGCGAAGACGGCAGCCAGGCCATAATAATCAGCCTGGCTCCAGCGTTCGAACGGATGATGATGGCACTGAGCACATTGCACCCGCATACCCAGAAAGGCCTGCGAAACTGCCTCTACGTAATTCGGTAATGTTCGCACGGAACGATGCCAGACCGTCGGAGGATTTTCCTGCTGGCTGCCACTGGCCGTCAAAATCTCCGCCACAAACTGGTCATACGGTTTATTGAGAGCAATCGAATCGCGAATCCAACTGGCAAACAAAGCCGTGCCGGGACGCTGCTTGCTCGTCGAGTACCCGGCACCTCGATTCTGAAGAATGTCGGCCCACTTCAAGGTAAAGTAACTGGCATACTCCGAACGATCCAGCAATCGATCGATCAGCCGAGCTCGTTTGTCCGTACGGTCGTCTACCAGGTAAGCCTTGATCTCCGCGGGAGTCGGCAGTGAGCCACAGATGTCGATCGTCACCCGACGAATAAACGTAACGTCGTCTACCTCGGGCGAAGGAGCGATTCCCAATCGCTGCCATTGCTTTAGCAACAGCTGATCAAACTCCGACGAAGCAAATTCTCTTTCCAGTTCTGCCAGGCGATCGGTGACGGCCCGTTGTGCTGCTTCTTCCAACTCCATCGGAACGACCCCGTGCAAGGTAGCGATCTGGCCACCAAATCGAACCATCACAGTGAACAGGCCTCCGCGCTGTTGAGTCTCTAACAGTCCTTGCTCTGAAACATCGGCAATTTCCTCTTCATTGGAGGTAAATAAGGCCTGTTGAGTAACATCCCGGCTGCTACCGTCCGAAAAGATAGCGGTAACTTTTAACTGTTTCTGCGAACCCGGTTGGATCAACAACTGGCTAGGAGTGACAGCCACGCTGGCCAGCGTAATATCCTGGTCACTGGGTGCCACTGCTCCCTGTTGAATCCACTGCAGCAAGACCCGGTAATCATGGCTACCGGTTTCTAGTCGTTTTCCTCCACCATGAGGGACCCGCCCGGTCGCCTTCTGCAATAACAGGCTGCGGCTCGCATCGCTGAAGAACAGTCGCCGACCACGCGCCTCCTTGACCAGGGCCTGGTAATCTGCCGCCGGTTCAAAACCGAGTAGCGACAATTTAAATCCGTTCTGCCCTGTTGCTTTCCCATGGCAACCACCGCTATTGCAACCCAACTTGGTCAATACGGGAACCACATCGGTCACAAACTGGCTCTTCACTGGCTCTGCAGCCACCAACTGCGAAACGGGCAGCAGGCAGCTGACGCACAGCAGTATCGCAACTCGATTTGCAACTCTTTGCGAAATCACTCAACGATCTCCAGTCTCAGAAAACAGGAACCAAGATAAACCGGTTCATCCTCAATCGTTCCCACACCTTCCAGCCGCAGAAATGGCTGCTGCCCCAGGGGCGCATCCTCATTGGCAATAATCTGTAGTGTACCGGATTCTGTTTGACCGACGAATGTCACCCCCCGAACGCGGATACCAATCAGTTCACCAGCAGCGGCCACATCGGTATGAATCTTGCCAATAAAGCCATTTTTTCGTTGGGCAGTGTACTTCACCTGGACGATTTTTCCTCGCTGAATTTTACGAGGTGCATCCAGGTCGACTGCCAAAATGAAGGGAGCCGCATAGACTTCAAAAGTGACCGCATTGCTAAAGAGCGTCACCGCCACGGGCTTGGCATCTTTAGCTTCCGATAAGACGGCCGTCGTCTCAGCTTTTACCACTAAGGAATATCTTCCTACTGGCAACGTGGGTGGCAAATAAAAACTAATGTTTCCCTTGGTTTTCCCCGCTGCAATAATACCGCGCTGCTGACGCACCTGGGTTGGTAAACCGACTCCCGTTAGCTGCACCTCCGGCTCTGATTGCACACCTCGACGCTGCACGTCGATAGCCACATCAACGATGCTTCCCTGCTGGTAACTAGACCGCTCCACGGCCGCTGCGACCAGGACCGGTGCCGGTGTTGCTGTGACCGCAAAGGGAATTTCATTGGTAAGTCGTCCCTGGCCATTCGGCAAACCGGTCCGCACCATGGTACCGCCTTGCAACGGACGGCTCACCTCCACGCCACCCCAGGAGTAATGCCCCACCAGGTCAAGTTTTCCAATCCCCGCATTGGCTCCCTCAGCCGCAAACAGTACGAGCGGTGCCCGTGTTACACCTGGTCCCAGCCAGATATCTGGACAGCTAACTCCTGACGGTAAATTCCGGGCACTAACACGAATCGATTCACTTTGCCCGCGCTGACGAAATGCCAGGACATCTACTAGTTGCCGACCACCTCGTTGAATATTGATAGCAGCTGGACTCGCTGGCTGATGGGCGATCGCTACTAGTTGCACTTCGCTCTCTTCACGGCGGACACTCAATCGATAAGTGCGACGCGGATCAGCCTGCAGGCCACCAATCAAGTTGCGAACCACGATTAAATAATCTCCATCGGCCGGCGCAACCCAGCGGCCAGCAGGATCCAAGTGACTGGAAGGGAACCGCAAGCCGCCAATATTCAAGAGCTCATCACGGTAATGTGCCAGTTCTTTTTCGCCTGTCGCGTCCATCACGCTAATATCCAGGTCAGCCGTCGATCCAATCCGCTCGGCAAACCCCTCGATGTGGAATACTTCACCACGCCGTGCCGTGATCCGGTACCAGTCACGCTCGTTTCCCATCGCCAACTGACCGCTAACCTCACCCGGTACTTGCAATTCCTGGGCAGACCCGGCAGCCTGGTTACCGCCCCCATCCAGGGCCACTGGAACATCGGTCAGGGGCATCCAGATCGGTGTATCAGCTCCCGGCAGGTGGTAGAGAAAACCAGCAACCGCTACGGCAGCTGGCTTACGGTAACTACCACTGCGCTGTGGCTGCACCGGCGGTGTTATCTCAATTACCCGCTGCGTGTAGCCAGTGGGGTTCAACTTTGGCAAGTTGGCCTGGTTTGGTTTCCCTGATCCACTGGCCTGCGTCACTGCTTGATCGCTAGTACCCAGGTTCCACCCAAAAAGGGTAACTCGCGTTGTCTTACCACGCTCGATCACGCTGGGCTGAGAAAACAGTACACGTGGACTCGTACTCACGTCCAACCGATAAAAATGATTACTGCTGCCACCATAAACCAAATCGTGAATCCGCAACCGGTATTTCCCGCTGCGCGGAACTTGATATGCAATCAGTGGATCAAGGCCCAGAAACCCGCGACTGGAAGCGACCCGTTCCCCCTGCTCATCTACTAACTCCAGGATCGCTCGCAACGATGAATCAATCCGCTGCGTCCAGCATTCCAGCACTACCAGTTGCCCTGCTTGCAAAGAGACCCGGTATTCATCGACCTCACCGGCGGCAGCAATTTGTCCGCTGACCACATATTCCAGGGGCAGCGATGGGATCGCCGGCTTCGCTTCCTTCGTTGCCTGCTGTTCCACGACCAGGTGGTGACCGGTGACGAAGAAGGATCGGCAAGAGCTGATCCCATGACTGGTCACAGCGTAGACATCATAAATCCCGGTGGGTGTGTCGGCAGCAACCGTAACCTGGAACTGGTCCTTCTCCTGCTGATCGAAAACAACACCCGGGTGACTGCAACGAATGGCCGACAATCCAGCCAGGTTACTGCCCGCTACCTTCACCAGAACATTGCGCCCTACCTGGCAGCCGGTGGGGAAAACACTCGTCAACTGGGGAACTGGTGGATTGGCCGTGACGGTCGAAACGAGCGCAACCAGACAGCACAAAAACGAAAGCCAACCTGGCAACTTCGTGAGTGAAAAATGAATTGGTTTCATGGTACCGATTCGTTGAGAATCCATGACGACTCCTGGATAACCGAACGACTAAACCCTATCGTACTTGGGCTATTAATTCCTGTACAGGTTTACCGCCAAGAGAGCCGTTTTAGACGGGAATCGTGCAGCCTCTTAAATACGCTGATTCACCGACATCAAGAATTCCAGCAGGTCTGCCATCTCTTGCTGGTTTACTTTCTTTTCCAGTCCTTCAGGCATCAGTGACTTGCCGCTGCTCTTGATCGCGTCAATCTTCTTGCGGAGGATCGTCACGCGAACATCCTTATCCCGTTTGATCGTCACACTGGTCGGTGTCTGGTCGGTAATCAGGCCATTCTCCACGCGGCCATCGTCGAGCACCAGGATGTAGCTAATGTAGTTAGCTGCCACCAGTCGGTTCGGATCAAGAATCTGGGTCATCAGCGAATCCGGCGGCAGCTTCTTGCGGCCGTAATTGGAAAGATTTGGCCCCACGTCATGCCCCTGGCTACCAAACCGGTGACAACCTGTACACTCGCGTAAGAAGATCGCTTTGCCACGTCCCGCATCACCGGTCAGTTTCAGCACCGGCTGGTACTGCTTGATCACTTCCTGGCGAGCCCCAATCTTGACGGCCGCCAACAGTGCAGCAGCCTGTTTCTTAATGACAGCGTTTTTGTGACCGGTTAATCGAGACCGTGTCGTTTCACCTACCTCACTCACCAGGACTTGTTTCTTCTCAATCGCGGTCAACAAGGAGCCCGTCCAATTCTCTCGCAACATTAAGGCGGAAATAATCTCGCCCCGAATTGTCGGCGTGGCAGCAGTCCATTTGTCCAGCAGCAGGCTACCAATTTCGGGAACCGAAAACCGCGACAACGTTCGCACAGCGGCCCGTTGGACTTCCATCGGCTGACTGGCATCGACCAACTCAGCCAGCAGCTCACTGACCTGTGAAACCTCGTCCAAGGCCAACAGCCTGACCGCATCCACCCGCTGACCGGGTTTCACCTCTGCTGTTCCAGCAACCTGCCGTGCCCGTGGCAACAACTCGCTGATTAACTCGGCAGCCATCTTCTGCAGTGCGCCTGCTCGACCGGCCAATTGCTCTCCGGCCAGCAACCGATCAACCAGGCCAAACTGCAGCCTGCGCCCCTGTTGCTGATTCGACAGACCAGCTACCGCAGAAATCACTTCTCGGAGCTCCCCAGCGGGTCGCTCGGCAGCGGCCGTAAAAGCCAATTCCTTGAGCAGCTCCTCACCGGCCACTTGGCCAATCAACCGACCATTAGCAAGTAGTGTCACCAGTAATTCAGCAGCCCTCTCGACCGATGAACTCAAGACGGCCGTTTGCATCCAGGGATCTTCCACATCCCGTTCAATGATCTCGGCCAGGCGCATGGCGATGCGCTGATCCTTAATCTCTCCCAGCGTCATGGCAACTTGGAAACGGACTCGCATCGTGTTGTCAGCAGCCAGTCCCAGTACAGCAGCGACCAGTTCCTTACGTACGACGGTCGAGGCAGTCGCAGCCCGCAGTCGCGGCTCGGCTGCCATCACCGCATGCTCGCGAACCACGGCCGAACGATCTTTCACAGCCTGTAATAAATCCTCGTCACGCAACGCACCCAGACCATCCAGGGTCCAGAGGGCGTGTAAACGACCAGGCATGACACGACTGGTGATCAACATTTGACGGAGTGATTTGACAGGTTGCTGATCCTGGCGTTCGACCAGCAGGCGTTGGGCGGTCTCTCGGTACCAGGCTTTTGGATGTTTCAGGTAAGGAACCAGTTCAGTCGATGAAACCCTGGCCAGGCGCGGAGCCGTGGGTACCTTGAACCCAGGGGGCGTCAAACGGTAAACACGACCTCGATCAGCTGCTCCCAGGACATCAACCAACCCCTGCTTCTTAAGATCCTCCGGAACCCAGGAAGGCCCCTCCACCACTTCCCGATACATATCCACAACATGCAACGTACCATCGGGTGCATTGATAAAATTCACCGGGCGAAAGAAATTGTCACTAGAAGCGACAAACTCGGCTTGCGGATCAGCTCGTCGGGACTGGAACGTAACTCCACTGGTTTGTAGCAACCGGCGATGGACCAGGTTACCAGCCGCATCACCAACAAACAGGTTCCCCCGGTAGCGAGCCGGATAAGCGTCACCTCGGTAGATGGTAATTCCACACGAAGCAGTGAAATAACCGGTGGCATTAATCTCTCCCGGGTTGGCCGGTTTACCGAGCGATTGCCGACGATGAGCTCGCACCAGTCGCCAGGGTTCCGGCGGACTGGTAC
This sequence comes from uncultured Pirellulaceae bacterium, assembly GCA_964640885.1. GTDB lineage: Bacteria > Planctomycetota > Planctomycetia > Pirellulales > Pirellulaceae > JAZADA01. The sequence goes on from CAZXJC010000237.1 coordinate 11,372, forward strand.
GAAAGACAGGCTCCGTACCTCCCTCTTTGGCCAGGCTCTGGTAGACCGTGGAAGTTCGCAGGTAAGGATTGCGAGCCAGGTAACGTCGTGGCAAGACAACGTGCCGGGCCGGGCCCGTGTTCTGGCAAACGAAACGGTTGTAAGCATCATCAAAACTGTTTCCCCAGCGACTGGTCGCCCAGGTCAGCGGTTCAATTTCTCCAGTCCGCGGATCGAAGCGAAAATCCTGTCGACTGATAGAAACGGGCTTGCTGTCTGCCTGCTCATCTCCAGCAGCTGCAAAGAAGCCCTTCTCCGCGATCTGCAGGTTACCACCGCTGTGACTGGCAGCCCCGTAGATCTTGTTATCGATTCCCCACTTCAAGTTATTAGCCAATTGCTCGGCATTGGTGATCCCAAATCCAGTAATCACCTTTTGACGCACATTGGCCCGGTGGTCTCCTGTCGTATCTTTTAAGTACCAAAGATCCGGTGGTGCGGTTACCAGGACTCCCCCCTGCCAGCAGGTGACACTGGTGGGAGTCGATAACTTGTCCGCAAACAGGAAACTCGAATCGTAGTCACCGTCGCCATCGTCATCCAGCAAGAAACGAACCTGCCCGAGTGCCATCTCATCCGCCTTGTCCGGATGCGGGTAAGCAGTCATCTCGACCGCGTACATAGCACCATTGGCGTCATAGGCGATCGAAACCGGGTCGCGCAGCAGCGGTTCGCTGGCGATCAAGTTCATCGTAAAACCGTCGCGCACGCTAAACGTTTTCAGCGCCTCGACCGGCGAACGGGGTTGTAACCGCTCAATCACCGGCTCCTTTTCATTGACAGGAGTCGGTTTTTCTTGCGAGACAGAAAACGACAGCCCCAGCAGCAGGCTCATCAGGCCTGCAGAACAACCCAGCCCTAACCAACCTCGCCTGGTCATCACCATCGGCAAACCCAATTGAAATGTAAAGGCTATGAACCCAAACTAACTTGATGCTGACTCGCCTTCCGCTTCCGGTTCCTTGGCGGGTTCTGGAGCAGGATCAGTCGCAGGGGCCGAGGTCTCAGCCTGGATCATGCGGATCACCGGCAGCACGCAAAAGATGTGGCCAATGAAGTAAATTAACATCAACCACATGACATCAATTTGTGCTTACATGTCAAAGCCATCTTTAAAGAGTGTCAGCAACCAAATCACCAAAGCCCCACAGCAGACTAGACCATTAACCACGGCATTGAGTCCCATCGACTGACGGAAGACCTGCGAGTCACCAACTCCACGACGAGAGAGGCCATAGACCATTCCCAGTCCATAGAGACCAATAATGGCACCGGACACAATCAAGGCCAGCGGCTGGGCCAGCGGACTCGCCTGCTGCTCCGACGCCGGCCTGTACTGCATCCCATTCATATCTCCCGAATCATTCTTAATGATCGCGGGAACCAGCGTGGCCACACCGACGAGAAGTACTTGCAGGCCAATCGTAAAGAGCATGCTGTAGACCACCTTGCCACCAAGCAGGGGATCTTTTTCATCCCGCATACCACGCACCCAGCCGAGGATATAAACCAGGACGAAAGCCCAGGCCACACCAATTCC
>CAZXJC010000238.1:0-4281 GCA_964640885.1 uncultured Pirellulaceae bacterium
ATTTACATCAGCTGCATAAACATCACTGGCACCAGCAGCCGTCGTACTGAGGTTATGGACAGTAAAGCCTCCACTGCCATTGTTCTGATACCAGTCGATCGAGCCACTATTGGCTGATGCGCTGATAAAGTCGACAAAGGTATCATCATTGAGATCGACAGCATGGACACTGCTAACTCCATCCGCTGCGGTCGTCACAATATTCGTCGTAAATACACCGGCCGTATTCGCATACCAGCCAATCGTGTCGTCTGCCGCTGAGGCGAACAGGATATCCATGTCACCATCATCATCCAAGTCAGCTGCGTCGACGCTACTGGCTCCATCAGCACCACTACTCTGGTCGGTAAAGTTAATTCCGAAGGCCAGGCTGTTGGCCGTGGGACTGTTGGAATCAAAGTGCCCCAGGCTTAATGAATCATGAAATTCCGTGAAATTCACGGCAGTCATATCGATATTGCCGCTGGCCGAGATTGGCGCATCGAGGGTCAATCTCTCTAGCAGGTTGTCTGCCAGGTAGCGGGTCGAACTGGTCCGTGTAAAGCGACCACCAATTTCACCGGCTGCGCCACCAGCATTGGTCGTATTAGACCAGCCATAGTTATTAGCATTATTACCACTGCCAACGACCTGCCAGCCAGGATCTGCATTAAACGGTTCGGTCGTATCTTCATAGGTGTCACTGGGTGCGGTTCGATAAAAACTGATCACTTGCGCGTGCTCAATACCGGCATTTGCCACGTAATCGAGTTCCAGGGTAATACTGTCACCGTCGATAATCCGGTCAACATTTTCGATCTCGACAATGGGAGCTTCCTGGGCCGAACCCTCGATGCTGATCACTTGCCGCCCATCGGTAGTCCTGTTATTGGAAACAACAGCAGCCCATTCTTCCCGGGCCAGGGTAATACGGTTTCCGCTCAGGGACGCGGCGGCGTTCAATTGGGCATCTGTCCGAGCTTCGATTGCCTGCTGCAACTTGGCAGCAACCTGTTGGGCATTGTCGCTGGCGTTGACGACTACCTGGGTGCGATTCCCGCCACCGGTCCAAGGATCACCCGGAGTATTGAACTCAAAGTCCCAGACTTGAGCACTACCGTTGGTCGGATGGATGGCACTGACCTGTACCACGATGGCGTTGTTTTCAACTGTACCGGAGTTGGGCCGGTCAACGTCTGCGCCAGTCATATCGCCGTTAACCTGGATCACAGGCCCCGTGTCAAACTGGAAAACCTCAGTGGTACCTTTCGTCGGATTATCCAGCAGGAAGAAATAACCATCACGAATCACTTGCGCCGTATTGTCCAAGCGGATTTGCTGCTGGACTTGTGGACCCAAGTCATACTCGAAGGTGATCGGGTTAATCCCGTCATCAAGGGTGAAAATATCACCGTCGTTAATATTCCAGTCGGTTGACGCGCCACCCACCTCGGTGACACCATCGCCACCACCAGGTCCGGTTCCCGTTAAACCGGCTCCCGTCTCGATCTGTCCAACAATACAAGCATTGGTCCAGGCTTCGATCTCTGTCGGTCCCGGATCTGGGTGACTCGCACAAGCAACGTTCTTGACTTTCCCACTGCCCGGATCGAAATCGTAGAGCAGATTCTGTTTCATCTCCGGACCATCTGGTGCGGGATCCCGGTCAAAGTCGCCCCGACGCCCAACACCCAGCAGGGTATTTCGCGTGAACAACATCGCATCAATATTCATACCGTAACCGATGCGCTGTTGAGCAGTGGTTCCCGGTGGTGTGTAGGGATGGGCAATGACAGGATCGGCTCCGTCGGAGGGATCACCGGCCGGATCTTGCACGTAGGTCGTGATTCCACAGTTACCGGCAGCATCGTTGACGCTGCCATCCATGGTGGTGGTCGTGTGATCATTGACTTCCAGGAAAATACAGGCGTTGGCGTCCGATTGAACTCCCAGATCACCGTTTTGATCTTCGTGCCAGTTGACGGAGAATGCGTTGAGAATTCCATTCTCCCGCATATCGATATCGCCAACGTCATAGTTAAACTGGGCCAGATCAACTTCCCGCAAACCCGTATACGGATCGACTACCGCTACTTCGGAGACCGTATGTCGACTGTTTCCAAAGGGATTTTCCAGGATTTCCTCCGTAACGACAAACATCGAAACGTCTTGCAGGAACCAGGGGACGGAACCAAAGACGGGTACCGCGGCAGAGCTGACTGAATTGACGGCACTGAGCCGTAAGTTCGGGTTACCGGCGACTTCAGCCGGATTGTCCGTTGAAACGACGGCGTAGTAGGTTCCCGGTTCAAGGACAATCGGTCCAATCAAGGGATCGTTAGCTCCAACCGAGCCACGCGTCAGGTCAGCAACCTTGTTGTCAGCTAATGGATCGGGACGATCGTCGGCTACATTGGAATCTGTACCCCGATAAAGTAAGGTCCGCGTCTGATTGAGACCTTCACGGTAAATCGATAGTTGGACGTCTGGTCGTGCCAGTCCGTCTGAGTAATCGATGTCGAACATCAAGGGTTCACCGACCTCCATCTCTGGAGTGTCCGGGTTACCTGCATTAGTAGTCCCAGCGGGTCCCACCGTAAAACGATACCAATCGACATCGTAGAGACAGTCCGCAGGTCCCGGGCAGTTCGGATCGGTGGCTGCCGGATGCCACCAACGGTCGATCCACCCTCCCACCGAGCTCGTACCCCGGTCGGTTTCGTAAATGTTACCTATTCGCTGGGCACCACCGGGCAGATCATTCGCCTGGTTACCGGGACCATCACGGTCGATTTCAATCGTCTCGCCACCAAGTGGTGAATGAGTCGGCTGGCCTTCGACGGTAATACCGGTGGTGGCATAGCTGATGTTGGCGTAACGGATCGTCGATCCGGGATGTTCATCTTTCTCGTGCAAGCGAAGCTGGAACTGGTAGGCTCCGGAGGTCAAACCAGCATCCACCTGCTGCAAATTCGTCGCTGGCGGTGCACTACGGACACGCAGGTAATACGTGCCCACCGTGTCGGCCGGGCCCGGCAGGATCATCCGCAATCCCGGATCCCGCGGGTTATAGCCCCAGTAATCGGCTCCCTCGAAAGGAGGTGTCTTTTCCAGTGGGAAAGCCTTTTCATCGGGAACGCTGTCATCCTGGTAAACCGACTCTTCTCCCTGGTTTTCCAGGTAGGAATTAGTCGATCGCATCAGCACGTTGTCGTTTCCATCAACCAGTTCGACGATCGGGTCAAAAGCATAGGTGGTACGATCGAAGTCGACAAAGACTTCCGTACCTGCAGTAGCCTGGAACAGGTAGACATCAACGTCGTTGATGGCACCCAGGAAACCATGCAGTTCGAATCCCAACCGAAGGTTTTCATCACTGGACTTCTCGTCCGTCGCCAAGGAGCCAATCGGCTGGGCGTACTGCGCAATGGCATTGATACCGGGAGCATCTTCGTCGCGGGCTTCTTCTTCGATAACGACTTCGACATTCCGGTCATGGGCAAAGCGACTAATTTCAAGCGTATTCCAGTCACCCGGTGCCGGCGCCTGGTCCGCGCGTCCAGCGTCGGTATTGGTTTGCGGATCTCCACTCGGATCGACCGCTGCACCGACCGTATCATCAGCCAACGAGGTAAAAATCACCGGCGACTTGGGCTGCCCGAGAACCTGTAAAATACCACCGACGCGATCGGTAATTTCCAGGGGTCGGTCGGAAGCCTTAAAGCCAGCATCTACACCTTCGAGCTTAATAACGAGACTTTGTTTCGGATTACTCTTGAGTCGCAACCCACCGTAGGTGTGCAAGCCGGGGATATAAATCGTATCACGCAAAACATGGTCGATACTCGTATCATCCCAGGTACTTTCGGTTGTCAGGGTTTCGGCCCGCACCACCATACCGTTGAGTTCATTGCCACCAAGACGATTGCCGACGATCAGTGGCCCGCGGTTGTCCTGGTAACCGATTAAATTGTCGATCAAACCCGTGGAACGACCAGCATCAGCGTTCAACTCATGATTTAGGGCATTGGCGTTGATACTAATCGCTGCCAATGACGCGGTCGTGGTGGTCGGATCCTGGTTGTCCCGGAAAATATTATCGATAATGGCCGGCTGAGCGCCCCGTACAAAAATCACACTGGGGTCGTTAAAGCCTCGGCCAAAGCGGGTATCGGGACCCTGGCCACCGAGACCATCGGCGTTGTATTCAAAGAGCGTATGGGCAATACGAGCTTCGGCCTGTTGAATCTCGATCACATTAAATGCCGAGAACGTTCCCTCGATCCGGGTGATGCCACCGCC
>CAZXJC010000239.1:0-7656 GCA_964640885.1 uncultured Pirellulaceae bacterium
CCGTCGGGACCTCTCCCCCCTTGATGATTGTAGCTACCGGGGTGGCCGCGTTCTTAGCCAGGTAGGGAAAAATAGAACCGAGGTCGAAAACTAAGTACGCACAAACCCAGAACTTGGGACCCGGCATAGTACGAAACTTACCAGTAAAAATCGGCTCTCCCGTGTAGAGCGTATAGCGGCTGATCTCGATATTATAAATCACCTGCCCCAGCACACTGATCGTCGCCAACCATAGCAGCGCAGCTCCGTACTTGGCAGTTACCAACGGTCCCAACAACCATTCGCCGCCACCAATAGCAGCTCCGCCCATAACCAGGGCCGGCCCCAGCATGGCAAACCAGTTGCGGCGCGTAAAATAGGGAGCATCGATCAACTCGGCCGTGTCCCATTGCGGCATCTCCGGACTGCCTGGATGCGGTGCCACGAAATCGCCCGGTGTTTCAGCCGTCGTTTCGCTGGCCGCCGCCTCCCCCTGGTTCTCCGTCACCTCGGGTTGCTCGTCTTCGGGTCGTGTCGGGTCGTCTGCCATCGGAGTTACCTCGTTACCTAAACTGCTGAAGAGAGATTGATCAATTCCCTGCCCTGGCCAGCTGCCCAAAACAGGGCCTGGCCAGCAGCCAGTGTCCGTTATTTTTATCCGCCTGAAACTGCGGCGTAAAGTCTAGCACTAAAGAACCAGCACGATTATTCGTCCCCTCCGCGTTGCAGCCTGACCAACAGACAGGTAAAACAGGCTGCCAAGCTGAGAAACCAAGCAGAAGTTGCAACATTTTTGCCGAGCCTATGCTCAAGCGGGGAGAAAAACCATGACAACGGCAGACCTAAGTGGCAAAACGGCCCTCGTTACTGGTGGAGCGAAGGGGATTGGACGCGCTTGCTGCCTGCGACTGGCCGCTGCCGGGGCCAACGTCGCCATCAACTATTTGACAAGCGAGGCCGCTGCCCAAGAGACAGCCAGCCTGGTTGAGGCACAGGGAGCGAAAGCTACCATCGTGCAGGCGGACGTTTCACAGGCCAACCAGGTCGAACAACTGGTCAATGCCGTCAAGTCCACGCTAGGTCCTGTCGATCTGCTGATTAACAACGCCGGCATCTTTGACTACGTGAACCATCGCGCGACAACCCACGAACAGTGGCAACGGACGATGGATTTCAATCTCAACAGCGCTTACCTCGTCACCTGGGCGGTTAAGGAAGAAATGACCGAGCGCGGTTTTGGCCGGATCGTAAACATCGCCTCGATCGCTGGTCTCCGAGCTCGTCCTCATTCGATCGCTTACGCCGTCAGTAAGGCGGGCATGATCGCCCTCACCAAGAGTCTTGCCGAGGCCATCGCCGCCGACAACATCCGAGTCAATGCGATCGCTCCAGGGCTAATCGAGACTGACATCATTGCCGACGTCGATGAGTCCGCCAAGCAAAAGCTGATTGACGCCACGCCGATGCTGCGATTGGGCCAACCGGAAGAGATCGCAGAGGTAGCCTTCTTCCTGCTCTCGGAACAGTCCAGTTTCATGACCGGGCAGACGATCGTGGCCAGTGGCGGTCGCGTCCTGCTCCCTTAATCGCCAAACCTGGACGGAAAATCATTAAGGCTGATCGAGTATTGATTCCAGCCGCTTCAAACAGCGACTAATCATCACGCGAAGGGCTCCGTCAGTCTTATCCAACTGCTGCGCGATCTGCTTGGTAGGAAGATTTTCGACATAACGAAGCCGTAACACCTCCCGTTGATCGGCCGGTAGTTCTTCCAAGGCAACCCGCAAACGCAACTCCCGGACATTTCGAGAAAAAGCCTGGCTCGGCGTGGTCATACTGGCAACCAGCAGGTTAACGATCCCGCCGCCTTCTTTGCCAGCTGCTGGGGTCTGGAGAGGCACTTCACGACCCGCGTCCCGCTTTTGCGCTGCAAAGAAATGGCGATGGGCATCGATGATGCGATGTTCGGCGATCTGGCAAAGCCAGGAAAAGACGCTCTCCTCGTTGAGATTCGTCTGTGGCAAAGAACGGACGGCCTCACTGCTCACCTCCTGCAGAATATCTTCGGGTTCGATTTTGCGTCCTAACCCGCTTCCCAGCCGGCGGTCAATAAAGGCCAGCAACTGCAATCTCACCGACTCCACGTAGGCTGCCAGGGCCTCGACGTCTCCGGTCAGCAACTGTTGGATCAGTTTCTTGTCAGCGGGTTCCATAGTTTCAGCGCAGGCGGCTCTCCAGTGGCCAGGCAATAGACGGTCGATGCGACGAGCCATCTTAGCGAACAAATCCGCCTGCCAATATCCCCAGGATTGATCAAAATTAGCTATCATACAGGCCAACACTGCCCCGCCACTAAAGATGATTTTATGAATCTTCCTACAGAACAAAGCTCACAGCAATGGAATCACCTGGTGACGCAGGTTGATCGCTACATTGAGGCCTGGGAAACGGCGGACGAACCCCCGGCGGACTTGACTGCGTTCCTGCCAGCCGAACCAGCGGATCTGCGTCAACTGGTCCTGATTGAACTTGTCAAAGTTGACCTTGACTATCGCTACTCCAAGAACATCTCACCTCTACGAATCGAAGACTACCTGCAGCGGTATCCTGAGTTGGGTGAACCTGAGGGAATCGCCTGCGACCTGATCTACGAAGAATTTCACGTTCGCCAAGCTGGGGAACCAGACCTCAGTGCGGAGGATTACTACCAGCGGTTTCCCGATCAGCGAGAGGCTCTCCAGCGACTGCTTGGCAAGGAAACCATATTGGGATCAACCCAGCTTTATGGTCCGAAAACGGCGATCCGTCCGCTACACCCCGGCGAACAGATCGATGACTTTGACCTGCTGCTACGTTTGGGGGCAGGATCTTTCGGAACTGTTTTTCTCGCCCGCCAACAGTCTATGCAACGACTAGTCGCTCTCAAGGTAACTGGCAAAGCGACTCAAGAACCGCAAACCCTGGCTCAACTGGAACACCCTCACATTGTCCGGGTTTATGACCAGCGTGTCATGGAAAACGAACCGATGCGACTGCTTTATATGCAGTTCGTCCCCGGTGGCACGCTGGCCGATGTAATTAAGCAAACGTCCGCGGTTCCTTACGAAGACCGCTCTGGCAAGACACTGCTGAAAACCATCGACCAATCGGTCGAACAGGCCGGCCAAAGTCCTCTCGATCACTCTGCCAACAAGCAAATCCATCCGGACGCTAAATGGGATGTGGTGGTTTGCCAGTTGGGGATCCAACTGGCGCAGGCCCTCGACTATGCCCATCAACGTGGTGTCTTTCACCGGGACATCAAGCCTGCCAACATCCTGATGTCAGCTGCCGGATCTGCCCTGCTGGCTGATTTTAACGTCAGTTTCGATTCCCGCCTGGAAGGGGCTTCCCCCGCTACTTTTTTCGGTGGCAGCCTGGCTTACATGTCCCCCGAACAACTGGAAGCCTGTAATCCAACTCTCTCCCGAGGCCCCGAAGAAGTGGAAGGTCGTAGCGACTTGTTTGCACTCGGCATTGTTCTCTGGGAACTGCTACTTGGAAAGCATCCTTTTCATGATGACCGGCTCACTGGCAGCTGGCTCACAACCCTTAAAGAAATGGCCCATCGGCGAAAAACACAATCTCCGCAGGCACCGGCAAGTATGACTGGAAAATCTTCGGTCGCACCGCTCATTCGCATTCTCTCCAGGTGCCTGGCACCCGACCCAGCCGACCGTTTCCAAACTGGCCAAGAGCTGGTCGAAGCACTTGAACTCTGCCTGCAACCCCGGGCCAGCAGTCTCCTGACGGTTCCTGAAGAAGGCTGGCAACAGTGGGTGCGACACCAGCCGGTCCCGGCTCTCCTGCTGGCCATTCTCGGTCCCAACGCCCTGGCTGCCCTGGTTAACCTGCTCTATAACCAGCAAGAAATTATCAGCCGGGTTCCAGAATATTCAGGTGCCTTCTACCGCACGGTATTGCTCGTTAACGGTATCGTCTTCCCCGGCATCATCCTGTTTGGCTATTTCGCCAGTCGCCGCTTGCGCACGCGGCTGCAACGGGACTTAACATCAGCCAGTAGCGATGACCAGAGCAGCCAACGCATGCGGCAACGAGTCCTTAACGCTGGCAATCATGCCGTCATCATAGGACTTATCATTTGGCTCTCAGCTGGCATCCTGTTTCCACTGCTCATGCAACTAAATGCCGGCAGCTTAAGTGGCACAGTCTACCTGCACTTTGCCATCTCGATGCTGCTGTGTGGAGCCATCGCCGCCGTCTATCCGTTCTTCTTTGTTAGTTTCATAGCTTTGCGAGCCTTCTATCCACTGCTGCTGGCCGGTAGTCCTCCCTCCGCCAGTGACCGCCAACAACTGACGCGTATCGGTCAACACGCCTCACGCTACCTACTGATTGCCGGTGCCCTCCCGCTGGTCGGAGTCACCCTACTGGCTTTCAACCAATCAACCAGCATGCTAGCTCATTCGGTCTTAAGCGTCAGTGGTCTCGTTGGATTCCTGGTTGCTTTTCGCATGCACCGTCTACTTCAGCTTGATATTGCTGCCCTGACCAATTTGCAAAACTAGCCTGTCTCGCAAACTGTTCTTCGAGAAAAACTGCTTCTGCAGTAAGATGTTCTTTCGCAAAGTCACTATGTCCAGGGACGGAAATCACTGATGGCAAAATCTCCTGCAGGTCGTTGGCTGCGGATTCCCGCCAGTCGTTCCCTGGTGCGAGACGTTCTGCACCTGGAGCGGACCGTTCCTTCTTTTGCACACGACCGGATTTTCCAGTTAGCAGAACTGGCCCAATGCCGTGATCGATGCGTCACAAAAATTTCCTGGCCCCTACTGTTCATCAAAGCCTATGCCCAGATGGCAACAGATCACCCGGTACTGCGCCAGTGTTACATGCGATTTCCCTGGGCGCACCTGTACGAGCATCCGCAGCAGGTGGCCACGTTAGCGATCCATCGTAAGCACCAGGACCAGGACTGGCTGTTATGGGGCCGCTTCGTCAATCCTCAGCTTCATTCCCTGGAGGAATTACAACAGAAGCTTGAGCACTACCGTCAGCAGCCGGTCCCCAAGATTTTTCGGCGCCAGTATCGCCTCGCTCATTTTCCCACGATCCTGCGCCGGCTGGCCTGGTGGATGAGCTATCACCTTTCTGGAAAGAAACGCTGCAAGCGACTGGGAACTTATTTTCTGACCACAATTTCTGGTGCAGGTGCCGAAATCCAGGAACCTCCTTGCCTGCACACTTCCGGTTTTACCTATGGTCCGCTGGACGAGACGGGTGCCTGCCGGGTTACGATCAGTTACGACCACCGCTTGCTGGATGGGCACCACGCGGCAACGATGCTGCGTGAATTTGAAGAGAGATTACAAACCGACATTATGGCGGAACTGCAAGAGTTGGGGACCTTGTCTGTGGTTCGGCCGGCTGCCTGAAGCCGCTCTCGCTCAGTCGTCGATGGCAATCGAGATAGCCTTCGTCTCCAGGTAAGCATCCATTCCCTCGATCCCGTTTTCCCGGGCTAGTCCGGATTCTTTCAAACCGCCAAAGGGTAACTGGGGAGTAGCCGGTACCGTATCGTTAATACCAATGGTACCAAACTCCAACCCTTCAGCCATTTTGAAGGCTGCGGAGAGATCGTTCGTTAAAACGTAAGCGGCCAGTCCGAACTCGGTAGCATTGGCCTTAGCAATCGCCTCATCGATATTGTCGAAATCCATGATCGGCATCACCGGGGCAAACGGTTCATCGGTCATCAGGGCCATCTCCGGACGGATATCGGTCAGCACGGTTGGCTCGTAAAAGAATCCTTTCTCAAAACGTGATGCACGTTCCCCACCGAGTAAACACCTCGCTCCCTTATCACGTGCATCACTCACGATACGATCAGCCTTTTCCAACGCCTTAGCTTCAAACATGGGTCCAATATTTACCTCGGGATCAAGTCCATTCCCAAGTTTCAGCTGCTTGGTCTCTTCGACACAGGCCTCGATGTAGTCGTCAGCGATCGAGTGATGTGCATAAAACCGGGTCGGACAGATGCACACCTGCCCATTATTACGAAACTTACCAATCACTGAGACCTTGGCGATGGCCTCGATATCAACATCTGGAAAGATGATTACCGGAGCATGTCCGCCCAGTTCAAGACTAAGGCGTTTCATCTGCGAACTGGCTTGCCGCATCAACTGTTTGCCAACCTCAGTCGATCCTGTAAAGGATATCTTGCGGCAGATTCGATTTTCCATGAACTCATTCATCAGCGGCTCAGCCGGTCCGGCCACCAGGTTGACGACGCCCGGCGGCAAGTCAACCTCCTCGAAGATTTCAAACAGGCGAATCAGGCACATGGGTGTTTGGCTGGCAGGCCGTGACACGGTTGTGCAACCGACTGCCAGGGCCGGTGCCAGTTTTCTTGCCTGCAGGATCAGTGGAAAGTTCCAGGGAGAAACGGCTGCGCAGACTCCGACCGGGTGCCTAAGTGTAAAGAGCCTCTTATGCGGGGCACTGGGGGGAATCATCCTCCCGTAAGCACGTTTTCCTTCCTCGGCGAACCATTCAAAGGTATCTGCCGAGGCCATCGTCTCAGCTCGTGCCTCGGCCCGCGGCTTACCCTGTTCCATGGTGAGCGCCAGGGCCAGGTAATCTGCTTTCTCACGCATTAGTGCGGCGACGCGTTTCAACTTACGGGCTCGGTCGTAGACGGTCAATTTCTGCCAGCCGGGGAGTGCATCCTGCGCTGCCTGCAAGGCCCGACGAGCATCTTCAGCCGTACCGTACGCGATGTTGGCAATGGCTTCTTCGGTTGCCGGGTTAATGATATCCAGTCGGTCTCCATCGGCACCGTCCACCCATTGCTGGTTGATGTACAACTGGTCGTGAGCCAATTCCAGGTTAGTCGTCTCTACCGTCGCCATGAAAAGCGTCTCCCGTAATATGTTTTGCGTTGCTTGACTTAGGTTTTTTCGTCACCGACAATCCACTTCACCTCGGCCAGCAAGCCAGGATCCTGCTGGCCAGCCTTACTCAGGTTAACGGCATTTGGATTTGGATTCTATCGGTGACCGGGAAATCCGCCACCTGGACGACATTTGAAATCTGGAAACAAGCCACCATGCTCAACATGAAACACCCGACGGTTGACCTCGGCCTGGTCTGCAGCGACTTTGACGCTGCCTTTCACTTTTATCACGACCTGCTCGGACTAGAGAAGGTCTTCGAAATTGACATTCCCGAAAGCACGGCCGCTGGTGCTGGCCTGGCCCCAACCGGGTTTCGCCAGGTTCGCTTCCAGGCAGGGAACACGCTAATCAAGATCATGGAAATCGACTCACCACCGCCAGCCAAAAGCCATGAATTTCAAGCTGGCGTCCGCTGGCTGACATTTATCCTCGAAGATGTCTTGGCCACGGTTGCTACCTTAAAGGCAAACGGCGTGGAGTTTCTGGCAGAGCCCGTTTCCGCACCTGATGCCAAGCATGTTGTCTGTGCTAAGGGGCCGGATGGTGTCCTGATCGAACTGGTCCAGCTTCCCGACGAACCGGTCTAGGCAACTGGTTCAAGAAGGTCTTCAAGCAGCTACGTTGCCTGGCTCCCCTTGCGGTGCAAGTAAAACAACCAAATTCCTACCAGGATCATGGGAGGCGCTTCCTGCACCGTCCAGAGCAGTGGCATCTG
>CAZXJC010000240.1:0-4453 GCA_964640885.1 uncultured Pirellulaceae bacterium
ACTCTGGGAAACACCCTTCAACGGGTCACCCAGTTGGAGTCGACAGTTTCCACCAGTGCTGCATGGAAACCTTGCTATCTACGCTTCTGGTTCCGGCAAGCACGCTCCCAGCGGATCCGAGAAAGCATTTGCCTGGCGCAACCTGACCAAGACGATGAACAACCAGGAGGTCATGAGCTTCATCTACAGCCACAACAACCCGTATTATCCCAAGGACAACCATCCCTTGATCTGGGCCTGGGATCTGGATACTGGCAAGCTCGTCTGGAAACAGGACTTTTCCAAGTACGGATCCGGCGGTAATGACTGCGGCTTGGCTTTAATGGACGGCAAGCTCTACTATTCAACCTTCTTTGGGTACCAGGCAGACAAGCGTCGTCGTCGCGGTATCGAGGGGGGAATCAATGGAATCACCGTCGCCATGGACCCGTCTAGCGGCAAGGTCGACTGGTTGACCACCAAGTACCACGTCACCGCAGGCTGCACGGTCACAGCCAAGGACGGAAAGATCTACCTGGGCGGCTACAACCCAGCCAACGAAACCACTAAGGATCGTTACATCATGTGCCTGAACGCCAAGGATGCTTCCGTCGTCTGGCGATCAGACCCGGTACCTTCCGCCGTCAACGTCGTTACCGTAGGGGAGAAGTTTATTTTCTCCAACGCCATTCGTGCCCAATGCCACGTCTTTGACAAGGCCACCGGAAAAATAACCTACCGTTTCGACCTGGATTACAACTGTGCCCGCTTCACCTTTTCCGAGCCCTTTCTAATGGGACCCAACATGGACATGTTGGACCTTACTAATGGACATAAGCTCGTGGCTACTGGGCCGGCTGTCGATTCCCGCGAGTGCCTGGGATCAGCTGTCTCCAACGGCCGTATTTTCTACATCTCGCAAGCCAGCGGGCTAGAAATGTCTGCCGTATGCGGCGAGGACGCCAAGCGATTGAAAGCAGTCTGGGACCGGTGACAACCCGTCTGGACCTGCTCGCTACTCGAGCGAATTCAGGTAACTCAACAAATCCGCCATAGCCTGGATATCGATTTGCTTTTCCAGGCCCTCTGGCATGAACGAGAGGCCAGTGCTGCGAAGATCTTCGATCTCAACTCGCAAGACCGCCACCGTCGTGCCGTCGACGCGGCGGATCGTGATGCCATTGGCCGTCTCGGCAGCGATCATTCCGGTAAGAACTCGCCCCTCAGTCGTCTCCACGATATAAGTCAAATACCTCGGCTTTACTTCCCGGTTCGGGTCGAGAACGTTCAGCATAACCGCAGCCAACCCACGTTGCCGAATTCCCTTCAGGTCAGCACCAATTGCATTACCGACCTCCTCCAAACGATGACAGGCCGAACAATTCTTTTTAAAGGCGAGCTTACCTCGGGCACTATCCCCTTCGAGCTGCAAAGCCGCCTGGTACTTCTGGACAACGACGTTGCGAGTCGAGAGTCCCGAACCTGCAAAAATCTTATTCACCCGTTCAGCGACCTTTTCCTCAGGATGTCTTTTTAACAGCTGGATACGGGATGGATCAATGTCGCTGCGGGCCACTTGCCCCGCCTCAACAGAGTCAAGGAATTGGCCGACCCATTGCGGGCGAGAGAGAACCGTCTCGGCAGCCCGATTCCGAAGTTGCGGACTCAATCCCCTCCAGACACCTAGCACGAGCTTGGCGACCCCCGGATCCTGGTACCCGCCAACAACTTCCAACGCAGCCGCCTGCACCGGTTGTGGCTGATTCAATTGCAACAATTCAGCAAAGAGCGACTGCTGTTCGGAGAATCGTCCGAGCCGCAGGCTACGAATAGCATCAACACGTTCCGCAGCTGCTGCCTTACCGTCGGCAGCTGTCACCCGGGCTTCACTCACGACTTGCGCCAAAATACTTGCCGCCTTACCTCCAGCGGCAGCCAAGATTCGTTCCCGACTGGCTCCCTTTTGTTTTTCCACGAGCGCCTTTACCAGCGCTTCGCTCAACGACTTCTCCGAGCTGTCCAGGGAACCTAAGGCCTGTAGCACAGCAGCGATTTCACTATTGCGACCGTTAGCACCGATCTGGGAAGCAAGCCTCACAAGTAACTTTCGACCGGCCGCTGTAGAGCGATAGTTGGCCTTTGACACCAAGACCTTAAAGGCCTGGCCAGCGCCCTGCGAAAGGGAACTGAGAATCGCCATCTGCATCCACGGATCCTGTTGGTTGGCTACTGCTAGTTCCGCCAGGGCCGCTACTGAGGCACGCGTACCGAGTCCTCCAAGTGAGAAAGCCAACTGGTATCGCACTTCCAGTTCCGGATCGTTGGTCATTTTCGCCAGCCTGTCACGAATCGTGGCCGACTCCTGAGAGACTTTTTCAGCCACCCGCAAGGCCTGCACCCGTACTTGCCATGAGTTATCGGCGAGGGCTTTTAAAATAACCTCTTCACTAGCGCTTTCGTTCCCCTGCAACGCATGCAACGCGGTGGCTCGCCCTTCCGCACTGCGAGCCTCCACTACCATTTTTTCAAGTTGGTTCACGACAGTACGATCCTGTCGCTGATAGAGCAACCGCGCTGCTACGTCCCGATGCCAGCCGTTCGGATGGTCCAGATAGGGAACTAGTTGAGCGGACGTCATTTCGCCAAGTTTCGGCGTCAAGCGTGGCGGCGCTTTTGTCCGATTGGAAGCGATTCGATAAATGCGCCCGCGATCATTGCCGCTAACCGCATCCAGGTACTTAAAGAATTCAGGCGGCAAGAACGCGACTCCTTCGATCATCTCGCGGCACATATCGAGCATGTAGACATTTCCATCCGGAGCATTAGCAAACTGAACCGGCCGGAACCAGATATCACGTGAGGCCAGGAACTCGGCTCCCTGATCAGCCCGTTCGGCCACCAGCCCAAGTCCTTGTTTCTTTAGATTAGCCCGATAGACAAGATTATTGGCGACGTCCCCGACCAGCAAATTCCCGCGGTAAGATTCTGGCCAGGCATCACCACGATAGATCGTAATTCCCGTTGCACCCGTAAAAAATCCAAACGGTTTACCACCTTCGTCTGATCCGCGAAATTTCCCCTCTTTCCTCAGTCGTGTCCGCAGTACCCGCCATGGTTCGGGCGGGCTAATGCGAAAGAGCTTTGTATATTTTCCACCGGGGGCAATATTGACCGCAGCCGCGGCGGCGCTCAACTGTGGATTGCGGGCCACATAGCGGTCGTCGTACATCAGCGTTTGGGCCGGTACGCTATTGGAGCAGACAAATTTACGGCCCCAGTTATCCATGCTCATTCCGTGCTGCCCGCCCCCTGACGTCAGCTCGAAACGGCTCAGATCTCGTGGGTCAAAGATCAATCCACGGCCTCGAACCGAAGTAGCCTCCTGGCCCTGTCCGGCGGCGACCTTCACATTGCCACCCGAGCTGCTGGTTGAGAGGTGAAAACGGTTGTCGAGGCCCCAACGGATCGAATTGAGATAGGCCTCGCCAGCCTTGTCTGAGCCAAAACCGCTAAAGATCACCTTTCTTTCGTCCACTTTGCCATCGCCGTCAATATCTTTCAGGTAAAGCAGGTCCGGGGAGTCGCCCACGAAAAGGCCACCATCCCAACAGGCTAGTGCGGTCGGGTATTTAAAGCCGTCCGCAAAGAGAGTACTCTTCTCAAACCGCCCATCCTGGTCGCCATCTTCGAGCAAGACGATCGAGCCACCCGTCTTCGCGCCCTCTTTTCCATAAGCGTTGTAGCCTGGCAGCTGAATGACATACATCCGACCCCACGCATCGAAATCGATTGCCACGGGATCATGAACCAACGGTTCCTGGGCAACCAGTTCAACCCGAAAACCGGATTGGATCTGGATGGCACCTTTGGATTCTTGCGGAGTACTGGGCGGAACACGCGGCAACTCCTTACCGAAATCACCGCTCAGCGCTGGCGGAGCCTTTTTTTCTTGCGAATTAATCCAACTGGCCCAGCTTCCGGCAACCAGAAGAACAGCAACCCAAAAAGCCGCTGGTCGTAAGTAACGTTTCATGTTGCACCTTGTCTGCATTAAAACTTCCGAGACCATTTGCTCGGCCATCGTTCGACGACAACCTTTGTTTCCGTGTAAAACTCCACACCGTGTCGTCCTTGGGCATGCAAATCACCGAAAAAGCTTTCCCCCCAACCACTGAAGGGAAAAAACGCCATCGGTGCCGCCACACCGAGATTAATACCGATGTTTCCCGCCTGCGCTTCGTATCGAAACTTTCTCGCGGCGGCGCCGTCGCTGGTAAACAGGCAGGCCATATTTCCAAACCGTCCGCGGTTGACCACTTCGATTGCTGCGTCCACGTCCGGAACCTCCAGCAAACCCAGTACCGGGCCAAACAGTTCGTTACTCAAGAGGGGACTTTCTTCGGGCAGTTGATCGACAACCGTAGGAAACAGGAAACTACCTTGCTCGTAACCGCTCACCTGGCCTTCACGTCCA
>CAZXJC010000241.1:0-3063 GCA_964640885.1 uncultured Pirellulaceae bacterium
GGAGTCCGCTGATTGGTGGCCAGCAGAAAAGTATTCCTCTTCTTGACTCCCGCTCTCCTGTAACTCGGGAGCATTAGCCTTACGACCATTCTGGTCGACCACGCCACCAGGGCCTAGCAGTGAGTTGCCGTGGCCGCGATCAGGGAGCAACTCACCATCGAGCGAGTCTTTGGCCTCGGCGCCACGGTCGGTGTAGGGGAAGCCCGCTTCCGAAAAACCCTTGTCGTGCGGGATTATTTGAACCCGAGGTTTCGAGTGGTCCTGGATTACCACCGGTCGCTTGGGCCTTTGCGCCTGGTTGCCAGTCGAATCGGGGCAATCATAACGAAATCGATTCGATGACCTTCCTTGATTCCTGCGCGTCTGTTTCTTCTCACGCGGGTCCTGGTCCACCTCGTCCTGGCAGGTCGCCCCCTCATCGCGATACTCAAAGTCATGGCTGCCCTCAAATTCCTCTGGCACTGTCAAGATAATCACCTTCTTGTCATCGGTGTCATCGGTATCGTCAGCTTTTTCTTTTTCCTGAGCTTCAGCACCACTTTTGTCAGGAGCAAGGAAACTTTCCGTGTCAAAAGACATTTCTGGATCAACGCTCGGCATCTCAACTGCTTGAGGAGCAAGCTTTGAGTTTTCGAGTGGGCTGGTTTCATCCTGGGATTGCGGAGACTCTTCAACCTTAGTTGTGCTGCGAGCATCCCAGAAACTATCGCCACCGACAGTCGGGTCGGCGGCTGGCGGAGTCGTGGACGTCTCTTCCGTTGAAGCACTGTCCTCTTTTGCAACAGGCTGCTCGTTTTCCTTTTGTGGTTTCACGTCCTCATCGGCCGGTTTCTGATCACCATCGTTGGGCTGCTGAGTCTGGCCGTCGGCCGTGCACGATTCGTCGGCGAAAGCGTCGCCAATGTCCGTAGGACCGTTATCGATGGGTTGAGCGCGAAAAGTCCGAGCCGCTCGTCGCAACTCAAAGCGGCCTGATCGATAACGACCGTGGTTGACCTGAGCTTGCCGGGAGCCTGAGTATTCGCCCTGGTTTAACTCGAACGGGAGGAGTTGTTCGTCAAAACCACCTGCCACTGCCATCAGTCGTCGATCCTCAAGTTTCTCTAGCAATTGAAGGCGACGGGTCGTCGACTTACGCGTTTGAGATGTCTGGGCGCGACCTGAATTACGCTTCGCTTTTCGGCTTTTGAACAACATTTTGCTTTTCTCCCCAGGAATGTCGAAATTTGATCCTCTTTCACTCCTGATTACCGACTTTTTGTAGGGATCTTGCGCTGAACCGCACCAAAAACTCACAAATTAGCACAACATACTTCTGTTACTTGACTTACGATCGCCGAAAAGGCTTCGATTCACAGCGTCCAAATTGGCTGGCAGGTAAGCTGTTACAATGCTCACTGTTAGCAGCGAGAACCTGTTTGGTGACCTTTGCCGAGAAACCATCCGCTATGGCCGATAGCTCGCCAGGACCTGCCGGAAACTTCCCGATGACGCGCTGGACACTTGTCGATCGCGCCGGGCAGCAACCAAGTGACGCACAGCAAGCTGCTTTAAATGACCTGCTTCAGCGTTACTGGCCTGCGTTGCGACTGCACCTGGTCCGTCGTCGCGGCATCGACTCGCACGACGCCGATGACCTGGTGCAAAGTTTCATCGAAAGCCAGCTCCTGCAACGCAACTTGCTAGAACATGCCGACAGTGATCGTGGGCGTTTTCGCAATCTGCTCGTGCGGTCATTGAACAACTACGTCAACAATCAGTTCGCAGCCCGCTATGCTAACAAACGAGCCCCGGAACGAGCTGCCAACCTGGGCGATGACGATGCCTCTCGCGCGCAGCAGACTGACACACCGGACCACGAGTTTGACATCGCCTGGGCCAGGACGTTGCTGGGCGATGCACTCGGCCGGATGGAGCGTGAGTGTCGTGATACGGAACGGGAGGATTTATGGAAGATTTTTCGTGCCCGTGTTCTAGCTCCCATACTGGAAGGGGCAACGCCAGTCGATTACGAAACATTGATTAAACAATGTGGATTCCAATCGCCTAGCCAGGCTTCCAATGCGTTGGTCACTGGAAAGCGAATGTTTGGTCGGATCCTAAAAACAACGATCAGTGAATATGTATTAAGTGAAGAAGAGTTAGAAGCCGAGCTACAGGATTTACACGTCATTTTGTCCCAAGGAAGTTAAACTTTTCCAGCTTCATTCATTCCCGAACCGAGAGACCTGATGGATATCGACAAGACAGACTCCCGTACGTTATCCCAGTTACTGGACCTGGACACCCAGGAAAGCGCTAGCTGGACCGCAGATGAACTCTCGGCCATCCTGGCTCACCAGTTAGCAGCACCGCTGGCAGTCGACTTGAAATCGCAGGCACCTGATATCGAGGAGCAACTGCAACAAATCAATGCGGAGCAGGAAACTCCCATCAAGACTTTCGCTGATCTCCTTTTTCATACCCAGGCCCCCCAGTCACTGACAGCCCTGGTCAAGGAATTTGCCAAGCGGCAGAGTAATACTGGGGCCTTGAGTGAAGAGATCATCAGCCTGCTTTACGTCAGTGCTATCTGTGCTTCCCTAGCTCATGGAGACCGATCGATTTCATCGCTGGACGACGCCACGCTACTGGCAAACATCGAACAGTTGCTAACCCTTCCCTGGCTCGAAGCACAACTGCGCGACTTACTGCAAAGAACCAAAGCACAGCTAGCCAGTAGCAGTTAAGAAAGTTAAGTTTCAGCGGCCAGTTGGAACTCAGCGGCTCAGTTGCGGGTAGACAGCTGACAAGTCAACCTGGTCATCATGTTCTTTCTGCAGCGATTGCAATCGGTCAAACAACTTACGCATGCGGGGCAATTGGCCGGCATCAGCAGCCAGGTTGTTGAGTTCCTGGGGATCTTCGTTGAGATTGTAGAGCAGCTTGACTTTTAGCTGCGGGTAGAGGATCAGTTTCCAGCCGTCGTGACGAACCATCCGTTGCGCATCCATGAAGGCTCCGTAGATTGACTCATAACGAGATTTCTTCCCGTCCAGGATCGGCAACAGGGATTGGAATTCG
>CAZXJC010000242.1:0-2810 GCA_964640885.1 uncultured Pirellulaceae bacterium
TGGTTGCAGTGTTTCGATCAGTGGTGAAGTGAAGGAGTCGGGTGGCAAACAGGATACTGAGATCCAAGCCAGTGCTGTGACGGTCCATGGCTGGTCTGATCCGGAAACCTATCCACTGCCAAAAAAGCGGCACTCCTTTGAAAAGCTCCGCGAGTGGGACCACTTGCGGCCCCGCTCCGATACGTTTGGAGCGGTTACCCGTGATCGCAACTGCATTAGCCGCAGCATTCACAATTTTTTCCAGGAAGACGGTTTCCTTTACATCAACACGCCGATCATCACCGCCAGCGATTGTGAAGGGGCGGGGGAAATGTTCCGGGTGACCACCTTGGAGATGGAAAACGTTCCCAAGGCGGACGGCAAAGTTGATTACTCGCTCGATTTCTTCGATCGTCCCAGTTTCCTAACGGTTAGTGGCCAGTTGGAAGCGGAGATTTTTGCCACGGCAATGGGGAAGGTTTACACCTTTGGCCCGACTTTCCGGGCTGAAAACTCCAATACCTCACGCCACCTGGCTGAATTCTGGATGGTGGAGCCAGAAATGGCCTTCTACGAGTTGACCGACAACATGGACCTGGCGGAGAGTTTTCTCAAACGTGTCTTCCGAGACGTGCTGGCCGAGTGCCCTGAGGATATGGATTTCTTCAACCAGCGGATTGATGACACGGTCCTGGAAACATTGGAGAACATTACCAGTTGTGAATTTATCCGCTTACCTTACACCGAGGCGGTTGAGATCCTGGAGCAGAGCGGCCAGGAGTTTGATTACCCGGTGAAGTGGGGAAGCGACCTGCAGAGTGAACACGAACGGTTCTTGACCGAACAGCACTTCAATGGACCAGTGATCCTCTACGACTATCCCTGTACGATCAAGCCTTTTTACATGCGTGTTAACGATGACGAGAAAACCGTGCGGGCGATGGATGTGCTGGTGCCGAAGGTAGGCGAAATTATTGGTGGCAGTCAGCGGGAAGAGCGACTGGACGTCCTGGAGCAACGAATGGCTGCCCAGGATCTTGATACGGATGATTACTGGTGGTACATCGATCTGCGGAAGTTCGGTACCGTGCCCCATGCGGGCTTTGGGCTGGGACTGGAACGAGTGGTTCAATTCGTGACGGGGATGGCTAATATTCGCGATGTGATTCCCTTTCCCAGGACACCCGGCAGTGCTGATTTTTGATTCGTAAGTAAGGACTCATCATGCGACACTTCACAACTGGACTAGTTTTTGTTTTGCTGCTTTTAATTGGGTCACTTAGTGCCCAGGCGCAGCATACTAAGGATTCGCTGGAGACGATTAAGAAACGGCTGCAGGAGAAGAAGGCAGTCCTGATTGATGTCCGCGAGCAGGGGGAGTGGGACGCGGGACACTTGAAGGCCGCCCAACTGGTCCCGTTGACGAAGCTGCGAGCCGGGGTCAAGGAGAAAAGCTTGCCCAAGGATAAGATCATTTACTGCCATTGCCGCTCTGGTGGCCGCGTCCTGATCGCTACGTCAATCCTCAAGCCACTGGGCTACGACATTCGCCCGCTCAAACAGGGT
The DNA here is from genome assembly GCA_964640885.1 of uncultured Pirellulaceae bacterium. Taxonomy (GTDB): domain Bacteria; phylum Planctomycetota; class Planctomycetia; order Pirellulales; family Pirellulaceae; genus JAZADA01. The sequence goes on from CAZXJC010000242.1 coordinate 1,546, forward strand.
TACCAGCAGTTGCTGAAGGCCGGTTTCGAGAAAGCAGCAGATCCGCCGAAACCAAAATATGGTCCTTGTTTGTAACGGCGGTTACCCAGCAATCAGGCGGGCGGTAATCGTCAGCCAGGGAAGCAGGCAAATAAAAATGGATCCCTGTGTCACCGCTCGTGGTGCCGGAACCTCGCGCATCTTGCTCGCCACAGCACAGAGAATTAAGCCGATGATGCCACTGAGGCCGGCCACAATCAGCATTAAGTTGGGCAGGGCGCGGATTCCAGCGGGCCAGTCTGCCTCTGACCAGTGAAGAAAGATGCTTATCAGCAGAGCCAGGATCTCGGCAGCCAGCGTTGCCAGCGTCGTTAGCATCCAGCCGACGGTGATAAATTCACTTGTCCGTTGCTGTGGATCCAGCGGCTTCGTTTGCTGCTGCTCCTTTTTCTTGGGACGGCGTTTAGGGCGGTTCTTAGACATCCGCAATTCTCGCAAAGACCGAGTGCAAGCTGGTAGCGTTTCAGACAGGGCAGAGTTCGGGATCAGCTGGTTGTCGTCGAACGACAGTGGGTGATCGCGTCGTGGAACTGCTGAAACAAGTAGCGGCTGTCATGGGGACCAGCGGATGCTTCCGGATGGTACTGCACGCTAAAAGCAGCATGTTCGCGGTGTCGCACACCGGCGATCGTGTTGTCATTGAGATTGCGGTGCGTGATTTCCAGGTGATCTGGCAGGCTCTCTTCTTCCACCGCAAAACCGTGGTTCTGGGCGGTAATTTCAATCCGTCCGGAAGCGATGTTTAGGACCGGTTGATTAGCGCCACGATGACCGAACTTCAATTTATAGGTCTTGGCCCCAGAAGCCAGTGACAACAGCTGGTGTCCCAGGCAGATGCCGAAGATCGGTACTTCCGGTAGCAGTTCAGAGATGGTCTTAATGGCGTAGTCGATCGGTTCTGGATCACCGGGTCCGTTAGAAAGGAAGACTCCGTCTGGTTGCAATGCCAGCACTTCTTCACTGGTGGCGGTGCCGGGCAGAACTGTAACGCGACAGCCGAGTTCCCGCAGATGTCGCGCAATGTTCCATTTCATTCCGTAGTCCAGGGCCACGATGTGATGCTCGGCCTGCTTTTCTTGGGCTCCCAGGCTGGGATCTCGTGACCATTCGTTTAAGGATTCTTCCCAGTTAACCGGTTCACTGGGAATCACTTCCTTGACCAGGTCTCGTCCGACGAGCCCGAGACTTTGCTGAGCCTTTTTGACCAGACTTTCATCATCCAGGTC
>CAZXJC010000243.1:0-3207 GCA_964640885.1 uncultured Pirellulaceae bacterium
TCACGCGTTGGAAGTGACGGATCGCCTGGGCAAACTTCTATTGCTCAAACTCCACTTCGCCCATCATAAAGCGTGCTCGAGCGACACCCCCGGTGCGAGATTCGGTGGCAGCTTCTTCATAAGCCTGCAAAGCCAGGTCGAATTTCTTCAGCTGCTGCTGCGCCCAGCCAATCTCGTAATGTGTTTCCGGCAGATAACTCGACTTGGCAAACTCCTTGGGAATTGTTTCCAGGATAGCCAGGCTGTCCTGCCAGCGTTTCAACTGGCCAGCTGACTGGCCAGCGTGCAAACGGGTTAAAACTTGAAACAGCGGCGAGGAGAGTTTCACGTCCAGCAATTTCTCAAATGCCGGCAGTGCTTCTTCATATTTTTTCAGTTTAAAGAGGCTCTCTGCCTGCATGAACGTCCCGTCATTGACCAGCCGTCCTTGCGGTGATCGTTTTAGTTGTTCATTAAACTGCTCCAGGGCCTCGGTAAACTTTTCCTGCTGGTAATAAGCCCAGCCGAGTTTATGGAGCAGGTTCTCTTGCAACTCGCCAGTCGGTTTTTGACCAATTGCCTTCTGGTACTGGACGATGGCTGCTGCGTACTTCTTCAACTGGTACTGGTCTTCCCCCAGTCGAAAGCAGGTGTCCGCGATGAAACTGCTGTTGGGATACTCCTTGGCCAGTCGGTTAAAAATATCCGTTGACTGGTCAAGCTTCTCCAGCGATCGATAGGCCCAGGCGAGTTCGTACAGCACCGTATCGGTGTTCGCAAATTTAGCCTTGGTGGCAAGAATCGCTTCGAATGACTTGGCGGCTTCCGCATGCTGTTTAAGTGCAACCTCGGCCAGACCCCGTTCGTAGAGTCCGTCCAGCTTGTCGGCGTCGGATGGATTCAGTTTCAGGAAGGCCGCCACGTCATCGATCGTCTGCTGGTAATTTTTCGCTTGCCGGTAAGACATGGCACGTCCCAACAGTCCCGGTGCTGCTAATTGATGATCCGCATGCCCCTTGATCAGCGAGGAAAAACTTTTAGCTGCCGGATCAAACTTGCGTGTCTTCAGATGGCTCCAGCCTTGACCATACAAGGCATAGGGCACAAAGACCGATTTGGGCCAGCGACTAATGACACGCTGATACTCTGCGATCGCCTGGGAATATTGTTCCGCTGCATAAAGGTACTCACCTAGCCGATAATGTGCCTGATCGAGCACATGACTCTCGGGAAATTCCTTGATTAACTTTTGCACCGTCCCAGTGGCTGCCGGTAATTGCTGAGACTTTTGCTGGGCACGGGACAAAAACAACAAGGTCTCATCCGCCTGGCGCCAACCCGCATCTGCCGCCAGGGCCGCTTGCAGCGCGGTGATGGCAGCCGGGTATTGGTCCTGGGAAAATTGACTGGCTCCCAACAGGAACTGGGCTTCGGCCAGCGCCGCTGGCTGCTTAAGTTGTCCGGTCAGTTTCTCCGTCCAGGCTACCGTTTCCGGATATTTCTGCTGGGCGTAAAGGACCACCGCCAGCCGCAGTTTCCAGACTAGGATTTCACGGTGCTGAGCATAACCCTCTACGAGTTCACGGTATTGTTTTTCAGCTTCCGCCAGTTGCCGCAACTGAAGCTGGGCTTCGGCACGAATGTACTTCACGTCTGCCAGCAGCGTATCTTTCGGAAATCGCTTTTCGAAAGCAGCAGCATGTTCCAAGGCAGGTTGGTACTGTTTTAGATCCAGGGCGGCAAAGGCACCGTTATAAAGTGCCTGGGAAGCCTGCGGGCTGTCAGGATGATCGTTGGCAATTGCCACGTAGGCAGCCAGCGCAGCTGCCTTTTTATCGGGAAGCTCGTAGTAGGCATCCGCCTGGTCCATTTTGAGATTGACGTAAAAACGACTCTTGACCGCTGCGGGCAATTTCTTCTCCACCAGCGCCAAGGCCTCTGCTGCTGCACCACTGAGCAAATGGATACGGGCCATCCAATGCGTCGCTTCCACTGCCGGTTCGCCACCTTTGGCAAGCAACTTGCCAAACCAGGTTTGGGCAGCTTCGAATTGCTGAGCACGATAGAAACAGCGCCCAGCTGAAAGCGTGGCACTGTCGACGAATTGCGATTTGGGATAGGACTCAACCAGCTTGGCATAGAGCTTAGCAGCCTCGCCAAGTTGCTGCAGGTTCGTCAGGCAGAAAGCCTGGCGGGAGAGTGCGTAATCAGCCGATTCAAACTTCTCCAGGGCAGCAACCTCTGCAAACAACTTGGCCGCTTCCTGGAACTTCCCGCCCCGCAAGACAGTCTCAGCCTTCCGCATCCGAACTTCATTGACAAGTTCGTGCTTCTGATACTCGGCCAAGAAAAGATCATATGCTTTTCCTGCTTCAGCGAACTGATCAAGTTCCTCGTGTGCTACGCCGAGCGAATAGAGGGCATCGGAACGCAAGTTGGATTTCGAATAACTCTTCACCAACGCGGCGAAGGCCGTGGCAGCCTGTTTCTTCTCTCCCGTGTGGTACAACGATTCACCACGGAAAAAGAGCGCCTGGTCTGACAACTTACCATTCGGGTATTTCTTGACTTGTTCCAGGAAGCGGGTCGCTGCCGACTGGAACAACTTGTTCCGCTGATCCACGTTCTTTTCCACCAGGGCCAGCGAGTACTGGCACCAGCCCAAGTTAAGATAGGTTTGCTCAAGGTTCTCGAAAGTCGGATGGTTCTTGAGGACCAGTTCAAAGGACGCCCCAGCCTTGGCAAACTCTTTCAGTTCCAAGTGACAATTCCCCAGGTTATACTGGACCGTACTGGCCATCGGATCATCAGGAAACTTGGTCAAGAAGCGTTGCCAGTCTTCAACGGCAATATCATAGAGTTTCATATTCTGAAACTTGGCCGCGTCGGTATAAGCAGCAAGTGCTTCGGGAGATGACTTCTTGTCCTCTTTCTTCTTGGCATCCGCCTCCTGGGCCAAAACGAGGCAAGAATTACCCAACATTCCGCAGAGGATTGCTGCCCAACAGAAGTTTTGTAGTCCCTGTCGCCGGTTACCGTTGGCATACATGATTTGTTCTCCATCACCCATTTGCAACATACTGCTCGATTTCCAACATCTCTTAGTGTACCGACCTGGGAAGACGCGGGAAACATCCCTGTGGGATCAGCATAGCTGTCCTAACCGTCACAATTCACCTTCCCCAGGTACCCGCGCATTACCCAAAAACCCACTATCGGCAAGTCGAT
>CAZXJC010000244.1:0-2553 GCA_964640885.1 uncultured Pirellulaceae bacterium
TTGCAGGGCTCCTTGCAACTGGTCTAGCGTTTGCCGCAATTGGCTGAGAAACTCCTGATGCTGCTGATCCGTCAGTTCACGGGAGATCATATCGACCCGGTTGTCGGCTCCTCCTCGCGTCAACTCGACCAGCCTCCCCGACTCTGCTTTTACCAGTTTGCCTGTTCGGAAAGCCCGCCTCAGTTCTCCCGCAGCATTAAACTGGTAGACGGGGTCTTCACCGACGAAAAGTGAGGCAGCACCGTCACTACGAAAGCCCACCACCAGCAAATCCGGAAACCTATCAATTGCGAGTTCCACTCGCTGCACCAGGGCAGTTGCCGTACGGATTAAATCTTCTCGCTGGCCTTCCTGTCCGGTCACCTGCTGCCCTCTCTCTGAACTGATTTTCACCCGGCCGCAGCGTAGACGATTCTAGAAAAGGAGAAAAGTCCCCCGCATCCGCTGGCAGCCGTGCCGCTTGGAAAATTCTCGCCGCGGCACTATCTTAACGCCAGTAGAAACATCCCAGGTACCGAGAGAGAGCTTGCTTTACGATGACACAGGAAGAAAAACATTTACTGACGACATCTCGATTCGATGTGGTAGAACGAACTAGCAATACTGATTCCGGTCAACCAGTTCACCGGCAGTTTGTTCGACACCCGGGTGCCGTAACGATCATTCCAATGATCGATGAGAATCACGTCTGCCTTATTCAAAACTACCGGGTATCAGTAGACGAAACTCTGATTGAATTGCCGGCTGGCACGTTGGAGCCTGACGAAGCACCTGAGTTAACGGCCCATCGCGAGCTTATCGAAGAGACTGGTTACCAGGCTCAATCCCTGGAGCGGCTACATGGGTTCTTTTTGTCACCTGGCATTCTCGACGAATGGATGCAGTTGTACCTCGCCACCGGCTTGACTCCAGGGCCGGCAGCTCGCGAAGCGGGTGAACAGATTGAAAACATGGTCGTCCCCTGGGACCAGGCCATGGACTTGGTGCGAAAACAAAAAATACACGATGCCAAAACCATCGTGGGCCTACTGTACTACGACCAGCTTCGGTCCACTGCCAGCGAGTAATCCGTCTAATCAAGCCTCAGGCTGTTCCGTACCCATCTTCTCCTGACGATTCGGATTACGATACAAAATCTCGGCCAACCGTTCTGGCGAACCCGGTTCGTTCGCTGGTCGTTCCCGGTGCCAATCGCGATGGGTTGGCACAAGATCCTGAGAATAAGGCCAGGGATCGAAAGGTTCAAAACCAATTGCGGCGGCCAGTTTGTCGGAATTCATACTTACATTGCCAGCCCGTGGTGGCACCGGACCTGCTTCCTGGCGGTAGCAACCCATCAAGTGTTCGGGAGCATAGCCACCGATGCGATTAACGATTTGGGCTATCTCATAAAGGCTCAAGCGGCGCGGGCCACCCGCATGGTAAAGTCCCGCCAGGTCGTTCGACAGCACCTGGTGAAGCAATTGATTCAAACAATCGGTATAGGTCGGAGTGCGAATTTCATCAAAATAAAGGGTTGCCGGTTTTGATTTCATGAAACGCGATTGAATCCAGTCAATCGCACCGGCGTGGCCATTGTGACTAATCCCCATCGGCAATGAAATCCGCAGCAGGCAAGCACTCGGAGCACTCTCCAGCACCTGTTGTTCAGCCTCCACCATGGTACGTCCATAGACAGTTACCGGGTCCGTCGTATCCTCTTCAACATGGCCCCCTTCACCGATCCCGGAAAAAACCAGGTCAATCGACAAATGCACCATGCGGGCACGATACTGGCCAACAAGCTTAAGCAAATTGCTCACACCCACGACGTTAACCCGCTGAGCCATCGCCGGATCGAGTTCACACGATTTAAGCTTACAAGTCCCTTCACAGTTCAGCACACCTTTGAACTGGTAACGCTCGAACAGGTCCGCAAAGCAATCGTAATCCTCCGCATCGCAGCCAACGATTCCTGGTCCACGCAGGGGCCAGTTGTCAGCCCGCCGCGTACCAATCACCTGGCCTGGAAAACGTTCCTGGAAGTAATGAAACGCATTGAACCCGGCCACACCAGCTATGCCCGTAATCAACAACGGCAGCGGCGGAACCTCGGTCAAAATTGATTGACGAATCATCGTGACTCCACAAACAACATCTCTGGGCAGGACAAATCGCTTGCTAATCGAGAAGAGACTATCGGAACAAGACAGTCATCGGCCAGTAAACAGGACACCTCAGGCAACATGCACCGTCTTTAGCTTTTCCGCCCGCTGGCCGGTAGTACTTTCTTGCACAGGCTGAACCGGTGTTAGCTCAATCAACTCCGCCAGTCCGGCTTCTACCAGTTCCGGACCTGTGATGTATCGACTTTCCTGAATCCACTGCTCAACCTGCTCATCCGCAGCTCCGAAAAACCGCGTTAGCAGAGCATCCATCTCTCCTTCTTACTGAGCGAAATGCCGGGCCCAGTCCGCTGATTCGCGCATCCCGACCTGTTCCTCACTTTGCCACTTCATACGGTGAATCAACATGACGCTAAACGGCGTCACGTGTCGATAGCAGCACGCTGCA
>CAZXJC010000245.1:0-4286 GCA_964640885.1 uncultured Pirellulaceae bacterium
ATGGCCGACCTGGATATTCTGCGACGACAGGTAACTAACATTAAACCGAATACTCGTGATAAGCTGGCTGACAAGTTCCAGCTGACCCAACCGCCAAAACCGTATACGGACATGACCTTTGGTATGGGAAAGCGAGGCTACCCCGCTATTTGTATGACCCAACACTCGGCACGCATTTTCTGCAAATGGCTTAGCGCTAAAACGGGACGGTACTACCGGCTTCCAACTGAAGCGGAATGGGAATATGCCTGTCGCGCTGGCACGACGCCCAGCTATCATTTCGGTGACGATGTCCCACAACTGAAAGCCTATGCCTGGTATTACGACAATAGTTTTGACAACTATCACAAAGTTGGCAAAAAAAAACCAAATCCCTGGGGACTGTACGATATGCACGGCAACGTCGCTGAATGGGTTCTGGACCAGCACGTACCCGATTATTACCAGCAATTTTCGACAAAATCGGCAAAATCCCCCCTGGCCATCCCAAAAAAACTCTATCCTCGGGTCGTGCGAGGAGGGGGTTGGAGCGACGATCCACCCTTGCTACGAAGTGCAGCGAGGACAGGGTCCGACGAATTATGGAAAGGACAAGATCCCCAAATCCCCCAGAGCATTTGGTATCATACAGATGCACTTCACGTGGGATTTCGGATTGTCCGACCGCTGGTCACACCGACCTCACAGGAACGTGCGATGAAGTGGGACAAGTCGGCACCGGAACAAAAAGACGAACCGTAACCTATAAGTCACTACAATCAACTGTTTGATCGCATCATTATTTGTTCAATAGGAAAAAGTGATCATGACCAACGCTAATAAATCGAGACGCGAATTCCTCAAAAACACTGGGCGAGTTGCCGCCGCTTCAGCCCTGGTTGCTGGCGTCGTACCTAACGTTCACGCAGCTGAAAACAATACAATTAATGTTGCCTTGATCGGTTGTGGTGGTCGCGGTACCGGCGCTGTTGCCAATGCACTCTCAGTACCAAACGGTCCCATTAAACTGGTCGCCATGGCGGACGTCTTCGACAGCCGGTTAAAAAGCAGCTATGAAAATTTAAACCGCAAGTTCGCCGAGCAAATGGATGTACCCGCCGAACGCAAGTTCGTCAGCTTTGACGGCTACAAGTCAGCCATGGACTGTCTTAAGCCAGGTGACGTGGTCATTCTTACCACACCCTGTGCTTTTCGTGGATTGCATTTCTCCTATGCGATCGAGAAAGGCTTGAACGTCTTCATGGAAAAACCGTTGACCGCGGATGCACCGACCAGTCGCTTGATGTTCAAACTGGGCGAAGAATCCGTCAAGAAGAATTTAAAAGTCGGTGTTGGCCTGATGTGTCGACATTGCGAAGCCCGCCAGGAACTGTTCGACCGAATCCAGTCTGGAGAAATTGGTGATATCACCCTGCTGCGAGCTTACCGTATGGCCGGTCCTACCGGTTCAGCTGCGGTCGGCCCCAAGCCAGATAATATCAGCGAACTGATGTACCAAATCCGCAATTTCCATGGCTTCCTGTGGGCTAGTGGTGGTGCAGTCAGTGACTTCCTGATTCACAATATCGATGAATCATGCTGGATGAAAAATGACTGGCCAGTACAAGCCAAGGCCAGTGGCGGACGTCATTACCGTGGTGATCACGTCGATCAGAACTTTGACTCCTACTCGATCGAATATACCTTTGGCGATGGCACCAAGTTACTTGTTAACGGTCGCACCATCCCCGGCTGCCACCAGGAATTCGCCAGTTATGCCCATGGAACCAAAGGTTCTGCGGTTATTTCCTCGCGATCCCATACGCCAGCAAAATCCCGTATTTATTCGGGACACAACTTCAGTAAACAAGACCTGACCTGGGCTTTCCCCGGACCAGAACCGAATCCTTACCAGGTGGAATGGAATGACTTGATTGCCGCCATCCGTAACGATGAGGCATACAATGAAGTCGAGCGCGGAACCAAGGCCAGCCTTGTCACCTCGATGGGTCGCATGGCCGCTCACACGGGCCAACTGGTCACCTATGACGAAATGCTCAACCACGAACATGAGTTCGCACCGAACCTTGACAAGCTAACGCTGGCAGCTGCAGCACCGTTGCCATCGGGCGACAGTGGCAAGTACCCGATTCCGCTACCCGGGATCAATGCCAACCGGGAATATTAAACCGGTCACCCCTGCGTTGAGAACCAAGGCCTGTTCAGACCGAAGCTAATCATTTGGCGAGTGTGCGCTTAAAGAAAGCCTCCATCGCCGATTTGGCCCCAATCGCCACGGGTTCGATCACGGTCGCTGCGGTGGCTTGTTTAAGAAAACGTACTCGTTGCAGCCGTGGCCTCCACCATCGGTCGTCAGCCGTAGCAGGGTAAATCCCCGCTCAGAAAAGAAATCCACAATCTGCTCCGGCTTAGCAACTTCATGCGGATAACCGCCAACCCAGTCGACCAGGTCATGCCAGACCGACATCCCCCGCGCCTGTTTCTTTTTCTCCCAGTCAGAAAAAGGCAAAGGATTCTGCAAGCGAATCAGGCGAACCAGGAAATCCCGGGTCTCCCAGTAGGCGCCAACAGCCAGCACGATTGGGGTTCGAAGATAATCGGGTGATCGGTTGTACCATCGCTTAATCATCCGCCAGCGATTACTCGCACCACCCTGATCATTGTAAATCGCAATAAATAGCTGCCCGGCTTCTTGGACACATTCACTGACGATTCCCAGCGCCTGCCACATCGCTCCCGTCTGATGTAATACGCCCCATGAATAAACAATATCAAAAGTACCCAGCGACTCAACGTAATCGCGATCCAGTACCGAAGCACGTTCTACTACCCAATCATCGTCCTCTGGAAAATAACGCTGTTTGAGTTCCTTTGTGCAGGCCACTGACTCGGGATCGTAATCGAAAGAGTGCACCCTGGCACCCAAGCGACGAGCAGCCAGGCTAAACAGTCCGCTGCCAGAACCAATATCCAGGAACGTGAGCCCCTCCAGGGTCTCCTTGCTAAGCATTTCCTTTAACGATGTTTCCGCGACGGTAATCCGCTCGTCATCAAGCGTCGTGAGAAAATCTTGCCAATTCTGACCAAACTCAAATCGCTCGCCCCGTTGAACTTCACTCCGGTGAGCCGCCGCCACATCGTTGCGATCTTGATTCTCGGCCATCACTGTTCTCAAAACCAAACCTTGCCTTACAGCAAACCACCAAACGGTTCACGCACAGTTTCCAGTCTAGAGACTTCGTCCAACTCGACAATACAGAATTGCGGCAAAAGAGGGATCTTACCAGGCTCACGCATTCTCCAAAGTAGCCAGTGAACATGGTACGATAGATCCCTGGTCGCAAATGGCCATTGTCAAGAATCTTTTCTCCCCCCGCTAAGGACGCCCGTATGCGATTGCAACAAAAGTTTCACTGGCTTTTATGGGCCTTCTGTTGGGCTGCCGCAGGCCTGGCGAACGTCTCGCTGGCAGCCGAGCGACCGAATATCCTTTTCTGTATTGCCGATGACTGGTCACACAACCATGCGGGCGTTTATGGCAATACTTGGATCAAGACGCCCTCCTTCGATGAGATCGCCCGCCGCGGCGTACTCTTTACCCGAGCCTATACTCCCAACGCCAAGTGCGCTCCATCCCGGGCCATCATCCTGACCGGACGCAATTCCTGGCAACTGGAAGATGCCTGCAATCACGTCTGCAACTTTCCACCCAAGTTCCAATCCTGGGTCGAAGCTTTGGCCAGTCACGGCTACGCCTGTGGCTATACCGGCAAAGGTTGGGGACCTGGAAACGCCAAGAATGTCCGGGGGCAACAGCGCCAGATTACCGGTAAGGGTTTCGCTGCCAGGAAACAAAACTCGGGTATCCGGGGAATCTCCAACAATAACTACTCGGCTAACTTTGCTGACTTCCTGAAAGCTACTGCAGATGATCAGCCCTGGTGTTTCTGGTATGGCACCACCGAACCACACCGTGGTTACCAGTATGGTGTGGGCGTGGCTAAGGCCGGCAAAAAACTCTCTGACATCAAACGTGTACCCGCTTTCTGGCCCGACAATGAAACCGTTCGCAATGACATGCTTGACTATGCCGTGGAAGTAGAGCATTACGATACTCACCTGGGTCGTATCCTGAAGCACTTGAAAGCAGCGGGACAACTCGAAAACACCCTGATCGTGGCAACCTCCGATCACGGCATGCCTTTCCCCCGCTGCAAGGGACAGGCCTATGACTAATCCAACCACGTTCCACTGGCCATTATGTGGCCAGAGCAGTTGAAGAAACC
>CAZXJC010000246.1:0-2932 GCA_964640885.1 uncultured Pirellulaceae bacterium
TGGCTCTCAGCATCGATCGGCCCATGATGGTGTGCCAGACACCAGTACGGTTCGTCCAATGACCCGTAATCAGCGCGGCACGGGTGGGCGAACAGGTCGGGGCGACGTGATAGTCGGTTAGTCGTACGCTCTCTGAATGCAGTTTGTCCAGGTTAGGTGTTTTTAAAATGGGGTTGCCATGACAGGAAAGATCCCCATACCCCTGGTCATCCGTAATGACCAGCACCACATTGGGCTGCCGGGCTTCCAGAGTGGAGGCCAGCAAGGGCAGAAAGCTGATTTGGAGGGCGATGAGAAGGAATGGGTGGAACTTGTGCGTCATGTTTGATCTCGTCGGGCTAGGGGGCTGCAGTTGTGAATGAACATTAGATCGCAGAAGTTGGCCGGTGACAACAATGTGAGGTAATGATTGCGTAACCCCGGTGATGAAATTAGCGTGAATTAAGCCGGTGTGGACGGGAACCGCAAAAAAAGGACCTTTAGTTCGTAGAAAACCGGCGATTAGTTGGTTATAAACAGGAACAAGAAAGTTACTTGTCGGGGCAGACGGCTGTCTGCAGGATATTTTTATAACCGGGTTTGGAAGTGGGACTAACGGAATGAGAAACGTAATTCGATGTGCATTGGTGGTGATGGTTATGAGTGTGACAAATGGCCTGTCGGCAGCAGATTCTTGGGTTGTTTACGACGGCGGCAAAGGACCCGGGGCTGGTAAACACATTGTGTTGATTTCCGGTGATGAGGAGTATCGTTCGGAAGAGGCACTTCCTTGCCTGGGGAAAATCCTCTCGGTCCATCACGGTTTCAAATGTACAGTTCTGTTTGCTATCGATCCGAAAACTGGTGCCATCGATCCGAATCAGTCCAGCAATATCCCGGGTCTCGAAGCACTGAAGACTGCTGACCTGGTGATCATGCTGCTGCGGTTCCGTGACTTACCGGATGAACAAATGAAATACATCGTCGATTACGTGGAAGCGGGCAAGCCGATCGTGGGAATGCGAACGTCGACGCACGCTTTTAATATTCGGAAATACCAGACTTACAAAAAATACACTAACGGTTTCGGTGGTGCAGACTACAAGGGTGGCTTTGGTCGGCAGGTGCTCGGTGAAAAATGGATCAGCCATCACGGCGGACATAAACGCGAGAGTACGCGGGGCCTGATTGCTCCGGGAGCCGAGAAACATGCGATTGCCACTGGAATCAAGAACGGCGACATCTGGGGTCCGACCGATGTCTACGGCGTCCGTTTACCATTGCCAGGTGATAGCAAGCCGATTATTCTCGGCCAGGTACTGGTTGGAATGAAGTTTGACGACAAGCCACTGGAAGGCAAGAAGAACGACCCCATGATGCCGGTCGCCTGGACGAAATCTTACAAGGGAGCCAGGATCTTCAACACCACGATGGGAGCGTCAACTGACCTGGTTGCCGAAGGGACGCGGCGGATGCTCGTCAACGGTGTCTATTGGTGCCTCGGCATGGAAAGCCAGATTAAGGCGGACAGTAGCGTGGAACTTGTTGGTGAATTTAAACCGACACCTTACGGTTTTGGTGGTTTTAAGAAGGGCGTGATGCCTGAGGTCCACCGATTGGGCTCGAAGTAGGAGCCGATTTGCTTAGGGGACTACTTGAGCAGCTTATCGCGGATCGGGTCGTGATGGCGTGACATGTAGTAAAACGACTGCACGTTGCTCTGTTCACCAAGGCAAAACTGGAACGCAATGCGGTAGCCACCGCGCGGCCATTCAGGGCCTCTTAACGCCAACGCGTTGACGACTGTGCTGATCGATTGCCCAGGCTTCAAGACGGTCGCCTCCGTACTGACAGACAGGCCTTCGGATCCAGGGATGGGGTAGGTTTTCTTCTGGCAAAGAATGACCAGGCTCTCGGACCAGAGTACCTTTCCTTTCGCGCGGCGCAAGGCGGGAATCGTGATCGCTTTGTCGGTTTTATTGGTGACCGTGATCTTGTATTCGCCATCACCATCGGGATTGCTAAACTTAACCTCCTTGACGGGAGGAACAGGAGCGACCGTAAGTTCGGCTTTGGACCCAGCGAGCAGGACCGGGCGGCCTGTTTGCGAACACGCTAAGAACCCCTCTGCACGTTGGCTTTTCGGCCAGGCTTGCGTTCCCTGAGAAGCCCACGGTGAACTCAGCTTTCCGTCACGAAAAGACCAGCCCAGGGGCAGCATGGTGGCAAAACGAGCATCGTTAAGGTTTCCTGTACCCACCTGTTCCAGTTTGACTGCTTTCAGGCTGGCACGTGATGTTTCAGCTGCGACCAGGCATAACTTTCCCTCGGGAAAGACAGGGGCTGTTTTCTGTCGCACTGAATAGAAACAGGTGACTGGTTTGTTGATTGGAGTTGACCCGCGCAACACGCTTGTGACCTGAAAATTAAGCCGGAAATTATAGACTGGAGGAAACGATCGCCCCACGGGACCTGGTATGACGGAGGTCAGTTTCCCCTGGAAGACGTGTTGTGACTGCCCCCAATTCGCAATGGCTTCATCGGACAGGTTTTTGAAGTCAATGGACTCTTGGGCGCCCAACAGTGTCGGGCACGTGAAACTAAGGGTTGAGATGGCGAGGCAAAGACGAATGGCGCTCATGGTAGCTCTTCTCGTGAAGGGAGTGTGGGTAAGTTTTAGGAGATGGATCGTGGAGGATCAGGAAGTCGCCACGGGCCAACTTAGACTAATGGAGACCGACTCGTTCTTGTGGGTCGTTTTTCCACGCTATTTAAGTTGTACGTGAGGTGCCGGGGTTAATTCCAGACGGTCGTCGCCCTGTTCAAGGGAAAGGGAACCCGATTTAAGATCGTCGAGCGTCTTTTCGAGCAGCTCGATCGTGGCGGGTAGATCAAGCAGGTGACGCGTGACGACGGAACGTCGGTCCGCCCGGCGAGCTTCTTTGCGAGCCAG
>CAZXJC010000247.1:0-3546 GCA_964640885.1 uncultured Pirellulaceae bacterium
AACCACGGGTTCGGGTGGCGGTCATGTCAGGCGCCTTGAACGTCCTGCAGGAGCGGATCCAACGACGCTATCGTGGCGGCTGCCAGATCATTCCAGGCCTGCTGGAACATGGTGATGTACCGGAGATCGCTTCGCTGATCGCTCCCCGCCGTGCAATCTGGGAGACTGGTACCAGCGACAAGATTATCGTCGAGCCCTGGGCCGGTGAGGCCTTTGCCCAGATCGAACGGGCTTACCGGGCACTGGCCGTTCCCAACCATCTCGTTCGAGCCCGTTTTGAGGGAGGCCACCAATGGCATGGTGAGTTGGCCTGCCGCGTCTTTGAACAAGAGCTGCAGCCGCAATAGTCGAGCCATGCCACTTCCACCCAGGAAACAAGATGACCACCACGTACGCAACCAACATTGAAAGCATCCGGCAAGCAGCCGAGCGGCTGGCAGGCAAAGCCCACCAGACCCCGTTGATCCGTTGTCAAACGATCGATACGCGTGCTGGTCGAGAGTTGTTGCTCAAATGTGAGAATCAGCAAAAAGTTGGGGCCTTCAAATTTCGTGGAGCGACCAACGCGGTGGCCCTTCTGAGTGACGAACAGGCGGCCCAGGGGGTGGTGACGCACAGCTCTGGCAATCATGCCCAGGCCCTGGCACTCGCAGCCCGCAACCGAGGTATCGCGGCTCACATCGTAATGCCCGAAAATGCACCCAGCGTCAAAAGGCAAGCGGTGGAAGGATATGGAGCCGAGGTGATTCTGTGCGAGCCAACGCTGATCGCCCGGGAAACGACCGCCCAGGAGGTCGTCGAACGAACCGGGGCCCAGTTCATTCATCCTTACAACAACCCTCACATCATTGCCGGGCAGGGAACCTGCGGCCTGGAAATCCTCGATGCCGCACCAGGCCTCGACGGCCTCATCGTACCGGTCGGCGGCGGCGGACTGCTCAGTGGCATTTGCTTGGCGGCCCGCGCCATCAATCCCGAAATTCGCATTTTTGCGGCCGAGCCAGCAGGGGCGGACGATGCAGCCCAATCACTGGCTGCCGGTGAATTGATTCCGCAAACTAATCCCCAGACAATCGCCGACGGCCTGCTAACCAGCCTGGGGGATCTTACCTGGCCGATCATCCAAGATCACGTAGAAGCCGTCATCACGGTCGAAGATAACGAAATCATTGACGCCATGCGACTGCTTTGGGAACGAGCCAAATTGGTGGTAGAACCGAGTGGTGCTGTCGGCCTGGCAGCAGCCCTCACCTCTTCCTTTCAGTCACTGGAGAACCTGCAGCAGGTAGCTGTCGTGCTGACCGGAGGCAATGTCAACCTGGATCAGTTACCCTGGTAAGGGACTTTCCAAGCATCAAGGAGCCGACCATGAAAACAAACCAGTCATCGTCAAAGACAGCTCGCCCGCAAAGCAGGCGAGACTTTTTGCGACAAACCACGCAAGCGGGCCTCTTGAGCGGCCTGGTCGCCTCGCCACACTTATTGCAGGGAGCTGCCATGGCCAACTCGCACATTGATGCCCATGTACACGTTTGGACCCCCGATCTCAAATCCTATCCACTGGCTAAGGGTTACAAGAAAGAGAACATGAAGCCGGCCAGCTTTACGCCCGAAGAACTCTTTGCACACTGTCGGCCCCATGGCGTGCAGCGTATCGTCCTGATCCAGATGAGTTACTACGGTTTTGATAACAGCTACATGCTCGACATGATGAAGAAGCATACCGGAGTGTTTTCCGGGGTCGCAGTTATCGACGAAGATGACCAGCCCGCACGCACCATGCAAAAACTGGCTCGCCAGGGAGTACGCGGATTCCGCATTCGCCAGGGTGACCGGCCAGCCGACGGCTGGCTCAACACCAAGGGGATGGCGACCATGTGGAAAGCAGGGGCCAAGCATGGCCTGGCCATGTGTCACCTCTGCCAACCCGAGTCGTTTCCGGCGATCGGACAGATGTGCCGACAGCATCCCGAGACCCCAGTGGTCATTGACCATTTCGGCCGCTTGGGAATTAGTGGCACGATCCCCAAGAAGGACTTGGACAATCTCTGCCAACTGGCCAAACACAAGAACACTCACGTTAAGGTCTCTGCCTTCTATGCACTGGGCAAGAAAAAGGCCCCTTACACGGACCTGCTACCGATGATTCGGCGATTGCTCGACAGCTTTGGCCCAGAACGCCTGATGTGGGCCAGTGACGGACCCTTTCAAGTGGTCGGTGGCCATCACTACGGCCCCTCGATCGATTTGATCAAGAATGCGGATTTCCTTTCGGCCGGTGACAAGGCGTGGCTGTTAGAAAAAACGGCCGCCAAGGTCTTCTTCTCTTAGAAAGCTCTTCAGGGTCAGCAGATGTCCAAGGCAATATGGCTACGTAGTTTGATCGTGCTGGTGATCATCGTCACGACGCTGTCGCTAGAATTCGCTCCCGAGGGGACCGGCGAGTATCCAGAAAAACCAATCACACTGGTGATCCCCTTTGCCCCAGGTGGCGAAAGCGATTTCTTTGGCCGTGAGCTCCAGAAAGCCATTCGCGATCACCAGCTTTTGCCCCAGGACATCGTGATCCAAAACGTCAAAGGTGCCGGAGCGACCATCGGCAGTGGGCGCGTCCGACGGGCCGACAATGATGGCTACACGATACTGCTGCTGCACGAGGCTCTCATTACGGCTCAGTCTTCTGGAAAAGTCTCATACGGGCCGGAGGATTTCGAACCGATCGCCGCCACGGGCAAGCTCAACATGGTGATTGCCGTTCACAAGGATTCTCCTTACCAGACCTTGACCGATTTAATGAAAGCGGCCGCAGCCAAGCCGAACAAGCTGGTCTTTGCTGCCAATCTGAATGCCCCAGTCCATTACGCCGGCTTAATCTTGGAGAGCAACGAGCCGGGCGCCGCTTTCGTCTACACCCAGGAGGGTGGCGGAGCCGAACGATTCGAAGCCTTGATCGGTGGCCACGCCGCCGTCTCTGCCTTTTCCATGGGTGAGTTCATAACCTATCGCAGTGCGGGGTTGCGGGCACTGGCCATCAGTGCTGCTGAGCGACATCCCGAACTGCCCGACGTCATGACCGCAGTCGAGCAGGGTTATGATTTCGTCCACGCTAACATGCACTTCTGGTGGTTTCCTATGGTAACCTACCAGGCAAAGACCGACACCATGGCCACCGTCATCAGCAAGGCGATGGCTACTGAGCAGGTACACCTGGCGCTAGCCAAGCGACTCTGCCAGCCCCTGGTCAAAACGGGTCCGGAGATGAAAGAGACGCTGGTCGAGCGGATCAAGGCAATTCGCTCGGTCGATGCCACGACTCCAAACGATTTACCTAATATACCGCTGCTTGTTTCGCTGGCCACGCTCGTTAGTTTGGGCATTGTCGTCATCGGTAGTCAACGTGCTAAGCCGGTTCTTCCTCCCGATGATTTAGCAGAACAAATTCCCGGCGATTATTTTCGCGCAGTGATCCAGTTCAGCCTGGTGGCGATCCTCTACCTGGTCTGCCTGGGCTGGCTGCCACTTGATTTCAGGATCTTGACCGGGCTG
>CAZXJC010000248.1:0-3726 GCA_964640885.1 uncultured Pirellulaceae bacterium
CAGCATCCGGCCGGCCCAGTATTATTAGATCAGGGGTGGAAAGCAGCACGGTGGCGTGCAGGCCAGGGTCGTGTAGGTAGGCCAGTGTCAGTATGCGCCGATTGCTGCTCGATGCGACCTGGTTCGCGGCCCCAAAGGACATCTCCTCCTTGGACCTGTCATCGCATGGTGGAACCTGCAGTAAGGACTGCAGAGCCCCCAGCCAGCGTGGCCCAGCGACAGCAGGGAAAAGCAATACAGACCGGCGGTGGCCAGTTTGGCGCAGGAAAAAGGCGAGTTCTTTGAGGGCGAGTTGGCAATTGTTGACCCGGAGCGTGTAGCGACCCGCCCAGGGTTCGCTGTGTTGATGCTCGACAATTGCCCCGCCGGCACCTCTGAGGAATGCCAATTCCGCTTTGCCAAAGCCGGCGTGAAGAGAGGGAGAGAGGTTCCAGTAGAGGTCGCCAGGTGTGAGGCGGGTGATGTCGAAATGTATATCCCCTTCGGACTGCTGGTCGCCGTCAAGGGGAGGCAGGTCCCCCAAGGAAAGCTTGCCGTCGATTGCCGTGGCGAGTTGGCGCAGGGAAAGGTGCGGCATAAAGGAGCTAGTTCAAGTGAAACAGGTCAACGCCCGTCGAGGAGGGTGACTGCGGCTGGTCCTGTTGGGTAGTAGTCTCGTACAGCCAGTCGGCAGCGACCTGGTGGTCATCAAAGACGACGACTTGGCTCTCGAGGTGCTGTAGCGTATCGTGGCCTTTTCCGCTGATAAGAACAGTGTCTCCGGCCGCAGCCTGCCCAAGGGCGGAATGAATGGCCCGTTGGCGATCCGGGCAAACGATGGCCCGGTCCGGACGGCCGTAGCCATCCAATACGTCATGAGCAATCTGCAGAGGATGTTCATTGCGGGGATTGTTGCCGGTAATAATAGTTACGTCGGAGGCTTTTTCGGCGACGCGACCAAACAACGGTCGTTGTGAAGGGTCAATTTCACCGGATGGACCCACCACACAAATCAATCGGCCAGTGGTTACTTGCCGCAACGTGTGGAGTGTTCGGGAAAGCGCGTGAGGGCTGCGACACCGATCGACAAAAACACTGAAAGGTTGGCCACATTCGACTCGTTCCAGACAACCGGGAAGGTCGTCGATCGATTCTAGCCCACTGGCGATTAATGCTAAGTCGAGTCCGCTGGCAAGGGCGACAGCAGTCGCTTGCAAGCAGAATCCTATGTGCGGATCCCCAATGATCCGCGTTCGGACGGGCATCGTCTGATTGCCAGCGTGAATTAGGAAGGTTTGTTCGCTCGGGCAACGATCAATCAGTGTTGCGGTCAACTGGGCGTCACTGACCATTCCTGTTGTGAGCGTCGGGTGTTCCATCATTCCCAGGCAGGCCTGGGAACCCGGGTCGTCACTGTTCAACACAGCAAAACCGGTTGGCTTTAAGTGCGTGAACAGGCGCCGCTGTGCACGGCGATAATTTTCAATTGAACCATGGACGTCAAGATGGTCGCTTGCCAAGTTAGTCAAAATGGCTGCATCGAGTGTCATGCCGGCGATGCTGCGCCTCGCGAGGGCCACGCTGGGAATCTCGAGAATAGCGTGTGTGCAGCCATTCACCGAAAAGGCCGAAAGATTGCGGGCGATGTCGGGCGCACGGGACATGACGCTGGTCGCGTCATGGACCTGCGCGGAATCGGATATGCCAAGGCTGCTAATAATCCCCGTGGTATAACGAGCCTTCTTGAAAATACCAGCCAACAACATGGTGGCTGCGGTTTTGCCGCTGGTGCCCGCAACACCCACAAGGAACAGTTTGTCGCAGGGACAATCCTCTAACGCCAGGCAAATCTGGCCGTAAGCGTGGCGGGTGTCGGGAACGATGCACAACGGGACTGTCGTGGAAACAAACCGCTCGCTTAAGACAGCGATAGCGCCGCGCTCCACTGCCTCCGCGATGTGAGCATGACCATCCTCCTCCGAACCAACCAGAGCCACAAACAGATCGCCAGGTCGACATTTGCGTGAGTCATTGCAGCATGACGAAAAACGTAAATCAGATGCGCGACTGTAACGTGCGTCCGGTAGAAGTTCGCGTAACGATACGCCACCCGAAATCGGTTGCATGGTCCAAGGCCTCCCTGCCTATATCTATGACCAGGATACATCTCTTCTGAGCCGCCAACCGTGCAAACTGAACTGGTCCAAGAATACACTGCCTGCCGTCCCTGGCCGTCTTCCTTGAGGCCAGTAAGAAACGGATAATCCGTTCTCAGTTCGGGGGATTGTCGCAATTTAAGGTTTAGTGTCAAGGATGGTTTCGCGAACTGCTTGATCAGACTGGACAGCTAGCTGGTTAGCACTCACAATGTTCGTTCAATCGAAAAGATGCTAGCGTAATGCGTGGGTCCGGTAACCATCTTCCGCCCGCGATTCGCAACACGACAAATGGCAGCCGGAACGCGGTCCGATGACACAAGACGATTTTGACATCCAAAGCCTCGCTGAACTGCTTGAAGTGCCAGCGTCGCGTGTTTCCCGAATGGCAGACCGGGGCCGGCTGCCTGGTCGAAAAGTTGCCGGGCAATGGCGCTTTTCCCGAGCGGAAATTCATCATTGGGTGGAAGAGACAATCGGGGCTAGCGACCTTAATGATTTGACCAAAATTGAACAATGGCTTGAAGCGAACTCGGAAATCAGTGAGGCCCGGGTTGCAAACTGGTTGCGGCCGGAAACAATTGCCTGCCCACTCGACGCTCGGACCCGCAGCTCCGTAATTCAAAACATGGTCGAAATGGTCGTTAGCACGGGGTTGCTGTGGGATGGCAATAAAATGAGGGATGCCGTGCGAGATCGCGAACACCTGCATCCCACGGCGCTCGACAACGGAGTCGCTTTGCTGCATCCGCGACGACCACTTGCTAGCATACTTGCCGAACCAGTGCTGGCGATTGGGCGCACGGAACAGGGCATTGCTTTTGGTGGGCCTCGTGGTGAACTGACAGATGTCTTCTTTTTGATTTGCTCGATAGACGATACGGGCCATTTGCAAATGCTGGCCCGTTTGAGCCGGATGCTAGCGGACCCTGGTTTCCTCGACAGTGTGCGGACCGATATGGAGCGGGCTGCCTTACACTACTGGATTTGTCGATATGAAGAGCAAATGGATGCAGACTCCACTTGACCTGGGATAGCTGTTGCAGCGATAGTCGCGAGTTGACCGGGGGTTGTCCCCTAGCGAGGAGTCAAGTGAGTAAACAGCCAGCGGTACTATTTATTGGGAAAGCTTGCCACGGGGAGTTCGCGGACGCCCTGGACTGGTTGCGTACGCGGGGCAAGCTGATCTTGCAGCCGACCGTCGCGGAGGCCGTAGCGTGGCTAAAATCATCTCATCAGCAACCCCCCATGATTGTTTTGGGGTCGGCCCGGCGTGGCGAGCATGGTCGCCGTGAATTGCGTGAATTGGAGCACCTGGTTCCGCTGGCCAATACGATTGCGCTCGTTGGAAGTTGGTGCGAAGGGGAGACGCGGAGCGGTAAGCCGGCCAGTGGCTGGAGGCGTCTCTACTGGCATCAGTTCCCCCGCTGCGCAGGCAGCGAAGCAATGGTGCCAGCAGGGAGGGGCAATGGTAGCGGGGAGCCTAGGCAGCTGCACCTTCCCAAGACAATTACGGAAAATGAGCGCGCACTGGCCTTGAGCAGGCGGCCGTTGCCAGTTGGTCACGGACAGATTGCGGTTAACACGGTTC
>CAZXJC010000249.1:0-2714 GCA_964640885.1 uncultured Pirellulaceae bacterium
ATTCACTCGTCTGGGCCCTCTTCCTCACCCGCTCAGACTGTTGCCTCAATACCGATTGATTTTGGATCGCGTCCTGCGCCTTCTACGGTCTCGTAAAAGCTGTCGAATTTGGCCTTCGTATCATCGCCCGGTTGGTCCATAGCGATGACCAACCAGCCATCGGCAAGCCGTACAGCACGTCTTACGGCCGCATCGGCAATCGCTCCGATCCATATAGGGATTGGTTGTTGAATAGGCATGGGGGCGAGGCCTGCATCGTTAATCGTATGGTATCTACCTTGGTAGGTTACGTGCTCCTCAGTCCAAAGCTTCCGGCACACCTCAATTTGTTCTTCCATTCGCGTGGCACGATTGCGGAAGTTCATGTCAAGGGCTTCGTACTCGGGTTCATTCCATCCGATGCCGATCGCGAGTCGCATGCGGCCGCCACTCAATACATCGATCTGCGCCGCCTGCTTAGCGGTCAAAACCGCCGGACGCTGAGGCATGATGATGACTGCAGAGCTAACGCCGATGGTCGTCGTCACACCGGCAATGAAGGATAGCGTCGTCATCGTTTCATGGTGCGGGAATGACGTTGTGTAATTGTTGGCAAGTGGTATTGGGCCGCGTGGGGTCTGTGTCTGGATGACGTGGTCAGGAACGTTAATATGGCTGAAGCCAAGCTCTTCGGCGGTCTGAACGAAATCACGGATAATCTCGACGTCAGCGCCGATCTCGGCTTGTGGGAAATGAAGTCCAATTTTCACTGAGATGCCTTTCCTTAGTCCTGGTTACTTATGGATCCTATTGAAGCGGGAAGGGGGGGGTAAAGTCGAATCCGTGACATTACCTTCCTGATCTAAATTTTTTTTTGGGTCCGCTAAATTGAATTCACGATGCTGCATTGAGGAAAGTACAAGACGCCCAAGAAAATCATGAGCGAGCAACCGAACCAATCGGTTGAATTCGCGTAAATTTTTTTGAATCTCTGGGTAGAGGCACACCCACTACCAATAATTGCCGAAAGGAGATGAACTTTGAAGATATGGCTCAAGAATATCTTCAGATCAGACGGATCATTGGCGCCATCCCTATTATAATAATTCTGCTCTCCGTCGGTATGATAAATCTTCATTGAAGCTGCATGAGCAGCCTGGGGCGATTTGCGTAAGGCAGAGGTTCCATTAGCCTGTTTCACCGCACATTCGAGGGTGCTGGGTTTCCGTTTCAACCTTAATTTGGGCGTGGATGCGAGCGATGGGGGCAATACTGGACGCGAAGGGCCTGAATTGTCCCATGCCGTTGATCCGAACCCGTCTGGCGCTGAAGGACGTACCCATTGGTGAGGTCCTGAAAGTTGTGGCTACCGACCCGACTTCATATATAGATATCCGCCTTTTCTGTGAGACAACGGGTCAGGAGCTCGTGTCGGCCGAGGAAGAAGACGGGGTCTATATTTACGTCATATGTAAATCAGCGGAGTTCTAATTCTCGAGTCATTAAGGTTTCTTTGGGATGAGTGATGCGCCGCCGAAAGATGTACTATAATTCTGGTTCGATTAGTGTGTCCCCAAAGACTGGTTCACATAGAACACAGAGGTTGAGCGCCGTCAGATAAGAACCCGCCAAGGTGGAGAGGGGTGGAATTCAGAGCTAAGCACCCACGTCATTGAGGCATGCTTTGGCGTGGCGTCGCTCAGGTGACCGACGACCCTAGCGAGCACCCAGGCCATTACGACCTGGCAGACGAAGGCGATAACAAATAGCACAGACTACTGCTTCGGTTGTTCCATCATGTCGACTACTACTACTATTCTATGTTTGCTCCGCAACCCATGCTAATTCACCTAATAAGCAAAGGTGGCGACTATAGCAATGAAAACTGCAACGTAAATAATTCCAGGAATCTATTTGTTGGGTTAATTGGAGACACTTGGCATAGCAGGCCATTTATTACGCTATGCTGCTGAAAGAGCCTGATCGAGATCGCGGATAATGTCGGTGTCAGTCTCAAGCCCGATGGAGAGACGAACTACTTCGGGGCCGGATCCAGAGACGCGTTGCTGTTCTTCGGTCAACTGTCGGTGTGTGGTTGAAGCCGGATGCAGGATCAATGTGCGAGTGTCACCAACATTGGCGAGGTGCGAGCAAAGTTCACAGGCCTCGACCATCCTTACTCCCGCGTCGTATCCGCCCTTGAGCCCGATCGTAAACAGGCCGCCTGGGCCTTTGGGCATATATTTCTGCGCGAGGTCGTAATATTCACTTGACTTGAGACCAGCATAGGACACCCAATCGACCTTGGGATGGGTTTCCAGAAATTTGGCCACGGTCTGGGCGTTCTGGACGTGCCGGTCCATACGCAGACCGAGCGTCTCAATCCCGGTGATGATGAGGAACGCGTTGAACGGGGACAGCGTGGGTCCCAGATCCCGTAAACCCACGGCACGAGCATGCATGGTGAACCCGAAGTCCCCGAACGTCTCGTAAAACGTCATGCCATGGTAGGACTCGGTCGGCTGACTCAATGCCGGGAATTTGTCGTTCTGGGCCCAATCAAACTTACCTGATTCTATAACTGCGCCACCCAGAGAATTGCCGTGTCCACAAAGGTACTTGGTGAGGGAATGTGTGATCAGGTCTGCACCCCAGTCGAAAGGGTTGCAGAGGTAAGGCGTTGCAATGGTGTTGTCGACGATGAGAGGAATACCGGCCTCATGGGCGATTTCCGC
>CAZXJC010000250.1:0-7451 GCA_964640885.1 uncultured Pirellulaceae bacterium
CATTAAGTAGCGTTGAATAGCCTGCTTGATGACATTACGGCTTCCTAGACTGCGCTTGTTTAACCAGTTTTCGAAACAAGCGACCTTGAGCAGCCAAAGCAGCCACTCGATCCTTAGGTTGACTACTCGCTTCCAGCATCACCCAGCCTGCATATTTAGCATCGACAAGCAACTTAATCAGCTTGGCATAAGGATAGTTAGGACTCTCAAGTTCACGAACATGCAGTGTGCTACCAAGATGTTTCTGGACTAGCTTAAAGTTGGCTTCCAGTCCCTCTCCCTCCAAGTCCTGGGCGTTGGAATTCCAGCAAAGTACCACGTTCTGATGATCGGCCGCCTCCATGATCGCCTTGATCGTGGGCAACTGGGCGCACTGACCGTGCACTTCCAATCGCACCTTCTGACCATAGCCACCGGCAAAATCTCCCAGCGTGTGGAGGGCCTTGCCTATTTGTGCAATCGTCTTTTCCTGCGGGACCCCCGGATGAAACCGATCTGGTTTTACCTTGACCCCAGTACTACCCACGTCATGGCTTAAAACCAGGAACTTCTTGGATGCTTCAATGGCCCGTTTTACGACAGCTGGATCGGGATTGTCAAAACGCTCATTGCTCCCCAAACCGGCAAGCACAACAGGGCTGTCTCCAAATCGCTTGTTTACTTCCAGGCGCTGCTTAGCGGTTAAACTCGGCTCGACACCGTGGGCATGCGTCGTTCGCAACTCAACGCCAAGGACGGCCGCTTTTTCACAGTTCTTAATAAGTGTCGGCAGGTTCCAGTCTTTACCCCATTGGTAAGTTACCAGGCCAAAGAACATGTTCTCACCGGGCTGATCGGCTGCCTGCAGCGATCTCGTTCCCGTCAAGCCACATCGCCACGTGGTCGCGGCAGTAGCACAGACACCCAGAAATCTTCGTCGAGTTGTCGGAAAGGTCATCCGTTTCTCCTTAACATGTAGGTGAGCCGATTCAATTTAGCGATCTTGGGATGGCTTGGCCAGCTAATCGAGGCCTCTTTTCTGCCAGAACAAGTTCCCAACAAGAAATAGCTGCAATTCATCAGTAAAGCGTTACAATAATGTGACCTTACCGGCAGCGGCAAGGACTCAACGTGAACTCGCTTGCCTGACCTTATTTACTACACCTGCAGGAGACTTGATTGCATGTCAACGCAATACCCATCGGTTGCTGGACCTTGTTTAGTGCACAGCGGAGCGAGTTACCTGCTCATCGCAATTCTCAGCTGCCTGTTGATCCCCACGACCAGTATTAATTCTCCACTGGTGGCACAAGAACAACCTGGCAAGGACATCTTCAAGTCCCGGAGTGGAATTCCTCCAGCGGTCGAGGTCTACAAGGGCCGTCGTGTGGCCATGACGATGCACTACCGGGGGGCCGAATGGCTAATTCGTAATGAACGAGAACGCGAAGAACGCTGTTCCCTGATGCTCGCTAACCTGGGAGTCAAACCAGGAATGACTGTCTGTGACATGGGATGTGGAAACGGTTTCTATGCTCTCCAACTGGCCAAGATGGTTGGACCGCAGGGACAAGTCCTGGGAGTTGACATCCAGCCGGAGATGCTGAAGTTCTTACGTGGCCGCATGGAGCAAAAAAACATCAATAATATTACGCCGATCTTGGGATCTCTTCATGATCCGCGGCTGCCCAAGAACCAGGTCGACCTGGTTCTGCTGGTTGATGTTTACCATGAATTTTCACACCCGGAACAGATGCTTAAGGCAATTCGCGACTCACTCAAACCGACTGGTCTCGTGGCTTTACTTGAATACCGCAGCGAGGATCGCGAGGTACCTATCAAGCTACTGCACAAGATGAGCAAGAAACAGATCATGAAGGAGTTTCCACCAAACGGCTTCAAGCTTGTAAAGGAATACGACAAACTCCCCTGGCAGCACATGATGTTCTTCGGACGGGATGAAACGTACCAGCCCACCCCCTGATCCTACAGATCCCAATGCAGCAAGACCGCGTAAATAACATCGTTCGGCTTCAAGCCACCCGGTGTATTATCGTAACGGTCAATCAGATCGAACTTCAGGCTTAGATTGCGCGCCCGGTCCAGCAGAATCTTCCACGCCACGTCGGCCTCCAGGCGGAAATCTGCAAAGTGGCTCCAGTCAGGAAAATAACGCACTTCCATGTCGAACTGCTGCCGATCCGTGATTTTCCGCTTTAAATCCATGCCGAAGATCGCTTCCGGAACGGTCCGGTCGTTGGGACCACCAAGTTCTTGAGAAAAACCAGCACCCCAGCGACTCACCAACTTGGTCAAGTCCGTTGACACCAGAGCGTAATCTAATCCACCGTTGGCACTGATTCGGGAATCAAAGGCTTTGAATTCATCATAATCGAAAGCAAAGTGAACAAATCCGCCTAGCGGAGCCTCGCTAGTCCACTTGTGTTCCATATCCAGCAGTGCATGGTGATCGGTTTTCAGACCACTTGAATTTACCTTGGCATAATCAAATCCAACTTCAAACACCCCTCTAGCCGTTTGGCGAGAAACGTCAAAACCGGTATTCAAGTTGAAATTAACGGCGTTTCCCTGGCTACCATTGAGCCCCAATTCCAGGCTGCCCGTCCACGGCTTACCGGGATCGGCCATGGCTGCTTCCTCCGCCGGCTTAAGCCGGGCGGGTGCTGCCAGTGGATCAACAGCTGGTAATCGCTGCACGCCAGGCTGGTCCAGAAAATCATCTCCCCGTAGCAGACCGGGCGTCATCACCAGTCCGACAAGCAGACCGATCCAGCGCCAGTCACAGCTAGTTTCACGCGTTAGTGAATTCAACGGAAGCACAGTCCAAGAGGGTGCAGAAAAGGAGAACGAGGTGGGAGGGGTATTCTGCAAACGGAGAGCGTTTACGACAAGAGCAATTGTGCCACAACTGCTTAGTTTCCGGGCTAATAAGCTATTTTTGACTTATTCACTGGCTGGATTAACCAGTTCTCGGAAGCGTTTCATCAGGTCACAAGTGATCGGTCCCGGTGTTCCAGTACCGATCTGGCAATCATCAACTTGCACCACCGGAACAACTTCCGCGGCACTGCCGGTTAAAAAGCACTCGTCTGCCTCGTAGACATCAGTCAACTGGATCGTCGGTTCCTGAACTTCCATGCCAGCCCCCTGGGCCAAGTCAATCACCGCTTGGCGAGTAATCCCCTCCAGGATACCGGCATCGGTAGCCGGGGTAATCAGGTTCCCCGACTTGACCAGGAAAATATTATCTCCCGTGCATTCGGCAACTTCATCACGATGATTGAGCATTAAGGCTTCCACGCAACCTGCCTGTAGCCCTTCAATCTTGGCGAGAATATTGTTGAGATAATTAAGTGACTTGATCCGCGGGCTCAACGCATCGGGATGGTTTCGACGAGTCGTAACTGTCACGATCTTCAAACCGTTCTGGTAGTATTCATCCGGATAAAGAGTGATATGGTCGGTAATAATAATCACCTGCGGGTCACTGGTACGATTCGGGTCGAGTCCGAGAGTACCGGCACCGCGGGTAACCACCAGCCGAATGTAACCATCCTGAATATCATTGGCAGCAAGTGTCTCAGTGACTGCTTCCGCCAAAGCCTCCTGGGTCAGCGGGATCTCCAGCCAGATGGCCTTGGCAGACTCCCACAATCGCTGCAGATGTTGTTCCAGGCGAAACACCGTGCCACTGTAACTGCGCATTCCTTCAAAAACACCGTCACCGTAAAGCAGGCCGTGATCATAGACACTAACCCGGGCGTCTTCTTTGGCGTAGAGCGTACCGTTGATATTGACTTTCAAGGACATTGATCTGACTTAATCCGCAGGAAACTCTCGTTTTACATGTCGCCAGGAACCAGCGACTCCATCCGACCTTCCACCAGTTGGACCGTGCGATCCGCCTGTCGGGCAATCGTTTGGTCATGCGTCACCATGACTATAGTGAGGTTCTGGTCCTGGTTCAAGGTGCGCAAGATCTGCATAATATCTTCGCCAGTCTTACGGTCGAGATTTCCAGTTGGCTCGTCTGCCAACAACACCTTGGGAGCCGCAATCAAGGCCCGGGCAATGGCCGCCCGCTGCATTTCGCCACCGGACAACTGGCGAGGTTTGTGCTGCAATCGATGCGAGAGGCCAACAAGATCGAGCAGGTATTTAGCTCGTTCTGTGTTTGCCCGTCGATGGCACCAGTAACGAAAAACACCATGCTGGATCATCAATGGCATCAACACGTTTTCCAGCATATTTAATTCCGGAAGCAAGTGATAAAACTGGAAGACCAGGCCAAGATAACGATTGCGAAGGATATCTCGCGAGGTCGCTGGCAGATTATCAATCCGGTTACCTTCAAAAAAAACTTCCCCTTCATCTGCTTCATCGAGCGTTCCCAGCAGGTGCAGGAGAGTACTTTTCCCCGAACCGCTTTGACCGATGACTGCCTGGAATTCTCCCTGTCGCACCGCGAAATCAACGCTCTGCAGAACCTTAATCAGAAGCTTCCCTTTACGATAGTTCTTCACCAATCCCCTGGTCTCCATAGCAAACGGGACAGGGGCTGCGATCTCTCCCGCTTCGTCAACGGCTGGACGAGAATCAACCTGATAACCGGCCAGTTCGACACTCGGCGAGTTTCCAAACCGCAGCTGAGAAGAACTACTCATAACGCAAGGCCTCCACCGGATGCAATTTTGCTGCATGCCTGGCAGGCAAGATACTGGCCAGCACGGCGATTCCTACTGCACCTACTACGACCAGGGCAATGGTAACCGGTTCGATAATGGTCGGAATCGACTGGAAATAGTAAACCGTCGGATCAAAGACCTCACGCCCGGTCAGATGCTCCAGAGCCGCAGCGATATCATTGATGTTTACGACCAGAACAAGTCCCAGGATTAAGCCGACACCAGAACCGACGATCCCCAGGCAGAATCCATAGCTCAAAAAAATACTCATCACCCCGCCACTCGGCGCTCCCAGCGATTTCAAGATACCGATATCGCGTGTCTTCTCGACAACAATCATGAAGAAAGTTGCCAGGATACCAAATCCGGCTACTGCGATAATGAGGAACAGCAGGATGTTCAGGATCGTGGTTTCCAGTTGCACTGCACTTAACAAGGGCCCCTGCATATCACGCCAGGTCTGGATGCGGTAACCAAACTGTTGAGCGGGAAACCGCTCCTGTAGTCGATCACGGACATGATTCAAGTCTGCCCCTGGCTTCAGCTTGATCTGAATCGAGGTCACGCTCGCTATACCGCGGCTATGATCGATCATACCTCGCAGGTGTTGCATTTCATCCAGTGGTATAAAAGCCAGCTTGGAATCGTACTCACTCATGCCACTCTCGTATAAATCAACCACCGTAAAACGATTGCTAATCGCCTTCGGCGGACGACCTGAGTTGGGTAATGTGAGTTGCACATCATCGCCGGGCAAACAGAGAAAGTGATCTTTTACCGTACCATCCTCTTCCCGGTGGCGAACACTGCACAAAGCGATACCCAGGATAATCCCCGTATGTTGTTCTTTCGCCGGGTTAAAGACGATCTCCCCATCGGCCGGCAGAGGCGGACCATACGGGGCCGCGGGAACCGTACCAGTCGCCTGGCCCTGGACACCGATCGTTGTGCCCTGCTCAGGCAAAATCTCGACCGGTGGTGCTGATTCTGAAAACGTACTGGTCTCACCATTTACCAGTGGAAAGGGGGAAGCTGGAGGATCTGACTGGCCCGCTTCCGCTGCCGGTTGAGGCGTTTGCTGCTGCATCTGCAAACGCTGCTGTTCAAGCAACGCCTCCTCGTAGTCCGCCTTCACGCGTCGCCACTTCCAGCCAGCCACCGGAAAATCCTTTTTCCCCGGACCATATCCATCCTCTCGCAACAGGAACTGAAGTTGCTTTTGATTATCAGGATGTAACAGGTACTGGCCAAAATCAGAGACCTGGGCGTAGGTAGCCCGGTCGACGCCGATGAGTTGTACCTGGCGCGTAATCCAGTTGCCGTTGTACTGAAAATTCAACATTGCCGGGACATGGACCGATGCCGTCATCCCCGCCAAATCATCAGGAATCACCTGACGAATCTGTTCCATGTGCCATTCCGGATCAGGCAACCCGTTCAAGTCATGGCTTTCCAGGACCACATCTGAGAGGATCCCATGCAGTCGCTTATGCATCTCCTGCGTAAATCCAGCCATCACACTATTGACAACTATCAGGGTTGCTACGCCCAACGTCACACTAATGATCGAGGCCAGCGCAATATAACGCGTTCGCAGATAACGCCAGGCAAGCAGTAGTTTGTACATCAGCCAATCCTTCGGCTATTACAAAACGGTCGCAACTATCCATGCTCTCATTGCGATTCCGGTCGCAACAAGGGAAACAAAATTACTTCTCGAATCGTCTGGCTATTGGTCAACAACATCACCAGGCGATCAATTCCTACTCCCAGTCCTCCCGCGGGAGGCATACCATGTCGCAGGGCTCGGATGAAATCGTGGTCCATCTTGGCCATCGAATCCTCCTCAGGCAAACCTGCCAACTGAGTTTTAAACAGCTCTTCTTGTAAATCCGGGTCATTCAACTCCGTGTAGGCGTTGGCAATCTCCATCCCCTTCACGAACAACTCAAAACGCTCAGCAATCTCCGGTTTTTCACGCTTACGCTTGGTCAACGGGCAGATGCTGGCCGGATAATCAATAACAAAAACAGGCCCTTCCAATGCATCTTCGACCTTCTCCTCGAAGACTTCGTTCTTGATTACATCAGGATGGCGACCTGCCGTCTCGATTCCCAGTTCCTGGGCAAACTTAGTCACACCTTCCACGTCCCCCGGATCGATGCCGGTGTGCTCTTCAAACAGCTCATCGTAAGTCCGCTGAGCAAAGGGAGGAGTGAAATCAATCACGGCATCTCCCCAAGGCAACTGGTATGGCATACCCAACGCATCAATCGCATCCACGATCAACTGTTCGGTCAAACGCATCATCGTCTCGTAGTCACCATAAGCCTGATAAACTTCCAGCATGGTGAATTCCGGATTATGTCGCGGACTGATTCCTTCATTGCGATAGACGCGTCCCAGCTCAAAAACGCGTTCCATACCACCGACAAGCAACCGCTTCAAATGCAGCTCCAATGCAATCCGCATGTAGAGCTCAATCCCGAGAGCATTGTGATTTGTGATGAATGGTCGCGCTGCAGCCCCCCCGGCAATGGAGTGCAGGGTGGGACCCTCAATCTCGCAAAAATCCTGTTCGCACAAAGTCTGCCGAATGGAACGCACGATCTCCGTCCGATGACGAAACCGCTCCAAGACACCCTCGTTATAGGCCAAGTCAACGTAACGACGACGTTGCCGCAACTCAGCATCTACCAGTCCCAAATGCTTGGCAGGAGGCGGTTCAATCGACTTGGTGAGAAAATGCAATCGTTCGGCGAAAAT
>CAZXJC010000251.1:0-2829 GCA_964640885.1 uncultured Pirellulaceae bacterium
GGACCGGCCTGTCATGAGACACGGTCCGCCGGGCAGTTTCGATGAAACCAAGGTCGATCACCCAACGGTTGTTTTTTTCAATGACCGTTTCCACATGTGGTATACCGGCGGACCCCGGTCAGGACCTTATACCATCGGCTACGCAAGCAGTTCTGACGGTATCAAGTGGCAGCGAGAAAACGGTGGAAAACCGGTTCTTGAATCAGGGCCAGCTGGGAAATTCGATCAAGATGGGGTGCTGCACCCGACAGCCTTACGGGACGAGAACGGTCTGCTCCATCTCTGGTACAACGGTGTCGATCAAGGCAGTGGCTTTCGGATTGGATACGTAACCAGTCGCGACGGCATCAACTGGAAACGGATGAACGAGGGTAAGCCGGTTCTAGAGCCAACAGAAGTCAACCGTCAGTCAGAATCTTATGTCTACAATGCGTATGTGTTGAGGGATCAGGGTCGTTATCACATGTGGTACAGCTCGGCCCAAGGGATTGCACAAAATCGTTATGCGACCAATGGCAGTGGCATTGTCCACTGCGCGAGCGAGGATGGGATTCATTGGACCCGGGACAAGAAAACAACTCTCTTTAACGGTCCCCGGGGCAGTTTGGATGAATACAGTTGCTTTGCCCCCTGTGTCGTCCGTCGCGATGATGCGCTCTTCATGTATTACTCGACCGGTTACCTGGTCCCGGCCAGTGACCCGCGACGATTTCAAACTTCACTGGCGATTCATTATTTCGATAAACAGCGGTCGACGTTGCCAGTCTACAAGAATCACCAGGACCTCAAGTACTATCTTGATCACAAGGGAAACCGGATTCCGGTTCGGACTCAAGATGACTGGACGAGTCGCAGGCACCATGTACTGGCGAACATGCAACAGGTAATGGGATCCCATGCTGCCCTGCAGAGATCTCGATCACTTGATGTCAGGATCAAGGAAGAGAAGAACATTGGTGGCCTGATCCGTCGCAAGCTGACCTATCGAAGTGATCGCAACGAACCGGTCACTGCTTACCTGTTCTTGCCGGCAGATCGGTCGAAGCCCGCTCCAGCAGTCCTTTGTCTGCAGCAAACGAACCAGCGGGGCAAAGAAGAAGTGGCTGGTATCGACGGTGATCCCAACTTGGCCTATGGCTTGCACTTGGCCCAGCGGGGTTACGTCACTCTTGCTCCAGACTATCCCGGTTTTGGTGACTCGCGTTTTGATTTTGCTCCGCAGCGTGGTTATACGAGTGGAACGATGAAAGCCATTTTCGACAATATTCGAGCTGTCGATCTGCTGGAGGCGATGCCAGAAGTGGATGGTAATCGGATTGGCGTGATTGGTCATTCACTCGGGGGCCACAACGCGATGTTTACTGCTCCCTTTGAACCACGCTTGAAAGCAATCGTTTCTAACTGTGGCTTTTGCCGGTTCCACAAAGATGATGTTCCTTCCTGGACTAGCTCAAAGTATATGCCCCGATTGGCCACGGTTTACGGCAATGATGCCGACAGGATTCCGTTTGATTTTCCGGAAATTATAGGCACTTTTGCGCCGCGGCCCTTCCTGGCCATTGCTGCCCAGGGGGATAACGATTTTGACTACACGGGGGTTCAGGACAGTATCAAGTCAGCGCGAGCGATCTATCGATTGCTGGGAGCGGAGGGGAACTTGCAGGCACATTACCCCGAGACAAAACATGCTTTCTTGCCAGCGGCTCGCAAGGTGGCCTACGAGTTTTTGGACAAGCACTTGAAAAAGTAGTGTCTGTTATTTTCCCAGCATCAGTGAACAGCAGACGTCGGCAAGCTGGTTCAGCTGGTCCAGCGGCATCGACTCTTCGTTGGTATGAATGTCCAGGTAACCAACAGAGATGACGACTGCATCAAGTCCGTGGTCGTTAAATTCGTTGGCATCACTTCCCCCGCAGGTCACGGAAGTCCAGGGGTCAATCCCGCTTGCTTCAATGGCGGATTTCGCTCGGGCGATGATGGGAGCGCTTTCGTCAAATCGAAATCCACGGGTACCACTGACCTGTTCAAACTCGACTGTCCCACCAAACGCTTCTGCAGCAGCCCGGCAGGCGGCTAACAATTCCTCTTTCGCCTGTTCATACTTTTGTTCATTAAGGCTCCGCAGCTGACAGACCATCTCGGCGCTGGGGGGCACGATGTTCATTGCTTCGCCCCCGTTCACCGTACCAACGTTAGCAGTGGTTTCCTCATCCAGGCGACCCAATCTCATGGTTTCAATTGCCCGCGCTACCATGCACAGAGCACTCCGTCCATTTTCAGGATCCATCCCGGCATGGGCAGCCCGCCCATGGAATGTGCATTTGTAAGCAATGGTCCAAGGGGCTGCCAGCATGACGCCACCAACGGTCCCATCAGCGTCCGGGACAAAGACCATTTTTGATTGTGCCTGGGAGACATCGAAAGCCCGTGAACCGATGTGTCCAACTTCTTCTCCGACTGTGAAAAGGACTTCCACGGGTGGATGGGGCAGGCCTGCGTCGGCGATCGCCTCCACCGCTTCTACAATCGCCGCAACCGCGGCCTTGTCGTCGGCGCCCAGGACACTAGAGCCATCGGTGTGGCCTGCGTTGTCGCGGACCCCGGGTTCCATCTTGGGGGTGGGCCAAGCGGTGTCGGTGTGTGCACAGAGCATGACAGGTTCCTGGTTGGCCAGCGCTCCACTGCCGGGCCAGTAGCCGAGTACGTTGCGGTGTTCATCGGTGGAGAGCTGGACCCCAGCTCCTGCGAGCTTGGGTCGCAAGGGTTCGATGACCGGATCTTCGTTGGGATAATAGCTGTCGATCCGCAGGATTGAGAGAAACGTTTCCA
>CAZXJC010000252.1:0-4993 GCA_964640885.1 uncultured Pirellulaceae bacterium
GCTTCCAGATTACGTGTCTGCTGGAGATCCGCTGCGTGTGCAACTGGTCCTGCATAATGATCGAAAGCGGATTGGCAGTTGGTGCGTGGTGGCCAGAGACCAGATACACAGCCAGGGAAGAGAGAAGGTTTCAAACAAATCGACTTCGGCGCATGTATTTTTTCCTTTTACTGCAGCAGGAAATAATAGTGTCACGAGTTACCAGTGGCAATTGAATCGACGCGGCCAGTATCAATTTAGCGGATTGCGATTAATTACCAGGTTTCCATTTGGCTTGCTGCGCGGGACCCGGAAAATCTCGGCAGAGCAAACACTGCTGGTGTGTCCGCGGACGGGAGAGCTTAAGAGGAAATGGTTCCAGGTGATGGAGGCAGATCGTGTTGGTGGGCAGGAGACCTACCAGGCGAAAGGGAATGCAGAAGGTGACTATTACGGATTACGGCACTGGCAACCGGGTGACAGCCGGCGCTGGATCCATTGGCGAACTTCTGCGCGCCTCGGGAAACTGGCGGTGCGCCAATTCGAGCAACAACGTGATCGTGATATCGCCGTGCTGCTGGACCTGTACCTTTCGCCAGAATCGTTGCCGGCCGAGGAGGCTGCCTTGGAAGTAGCGGTTAGCATGGCGGCGACGGTGATCGAAGATCTTGGTCGGCAGACCGGTATCCAGTTAATGCTGGCCTGCTCGGGGGCATCCATGCACTGCTGGGCAGCCTCTTCCTCTCATTTGATTGCCCGTGAAATCATTCACTCGCTGGCCACCGTTGAGGGCGGACCGGGTGTACATCTCTCGGATTGTATTTCAAGAATGAAAGAGGAGTTACGTTTTGGCAGCCAGGTTGTGGTGATCAGCACGCGAGCAGAAAACCCAGAGGCGGTCAGACAGTTAGCGGTGAAGCCGGTTTGGATTGATTGCAGCAGTCAACAGTTGGCAGAATATTTTCAGTTATCTGCACCATCGATACGGGAAAACTTTGATCCTGTTGAGACGGTTGTGCCACCGATCGATGAGGCGACGTCTGCTGAAGTTGTAGCCAGTCACCAGGGGAAGGAGTGATCCAGGCAGTGCTTATTGAACGTTGGTTGCAGATTTCGACGGCCATTATGGTCACGCTTAGCGCTGCCTTGCTCGGGTTTGCTCAGCATGACGCAGTCTTGCCTGTCATCATGTGCGTGGTTGCGATTACCTCGGTTATTTTTACGGATGTTTTACGCTGGTTTCGTCTGCATCGGGTACTGGCCAATGTTGCTATGCTGTTGGCAACCTTCTTTTCGTTGCGGGGGTTCATTGGTGTTGACAGTCATCAGATGTTATTAGCGATCGCAATTTAAATGGTCTATGTGCAGATCATTATGCTTTACAGGAAAAGAAGGTGCGCCTGTACTGGCTCTTGATTATTTTTAGCCTGTTGCAAATTGTGGTTGGTACCCTGCTTAGCCAACGGTTTGAATTTATCGGTATCTTATCGATCTACATGGTTGCTGCTCTTTTTGCGCTATCCCTACTCTCTCTTTTGCGGCAACTTGTCTGGATTGAACAACAGAATGGGCGACGCCAGCAACCAGCCAAGGCCAAGTCTACTGATGGCAGCGACGAAGACCAGTTTCAACAACTGATGGCGAAACCAAGGGCTTACTATGCAGCGTCGGTTGACGAGTTAGGTCGTAACGTTCTGGGTTGGGGCTATGCCAGGCATTTGCTGGTTACCTGTTTTTGTACGCTGTTGTTTGGCGGCATTTTCTTCCTGGCAGTGCCTCGCTCGCTGGAATCATCCTGGCATCAGCCTCGCCTGGGGATGGCCCGCACCGTAGGATTTGCCAACGAGATCTCGCTGGGACAGATGGGAAAGGTGCTCAAGAACCACGAAGTGGTGATGCGTGTTGCCTTTACGGACAGCGAGACAGGCTTACCTTACGAGGTCTTTGGAACTCCTTATTTTAGAGGCTCAGCGCTCTGCCTTTATCGACAGGATCGACGGAATCCAACCCGCACAAACTGGAGTACCCAACGAATGACATTTCGTTGGCGAGATCGGTTGCCGAAAGATGAGGGTTTGTTACCAGATCGAAATCGTGTCCAGCAGGACGTTCTGTACCGCTTGAGTCGAGATCCCATCTTGATGGCAGTGGGGCCGGTTTTTCGACTCGACGAAACCCCCGGCAATGTGCGTTATGACTGGCTGCGGCAGCGGGTCCTGGTCCGTAATCGCGATGAAGGATTGCCCCGCGAACAGTTTCGTTACAAGGTGGGGACCACGGCTTTTCGCGCAGGTAACCAACAGGCGATCCAGCCCATCGTGCTGGCAGAGGAATACCAGCGGTCCATGTTTTTCGGAGAGTTACAGTTCGCTGGATCTTACCCGTCGCGACTGGTTGATTTGAAACGAGTTGCTGAGGGAATTCTTCAGGCTACTAATGTTGAATCGGAAAACCGCATTGGGAAAGTTCGAGAATTAGAACGGTACCTGCGTTCAGAAGAACGATTTACTTATTCGCTGGACCTGGAGCGAATTCGACTAAGACGAGAATTTCAACGTGATCCGGTTGAAGATTTTGTGGTCAATCACCACACGGGACACTGCGAGTACTTTGCCAGCGCACTGGCACTGATGTGTCGCAGCCAGGGAATCCCGGCACGAGTTGTCGTGGGATACAAAGGCGGTGAGTACAATCCAACGGGGCAGTTTTACAGTGTTCGGCAGTCTGACGCACATGCCTGGGTTGAGGTCTTTCTGGAACCACGCCACCTTTCTTTTGAAATGCGATCCGCTTTGCCAAAGGGATTAGTGGGAGCCTGGATGAGGGCAGATCCTACGATCCCGCGAGAAGATCAGTTGATCAAAACGTTGCGACGGAGCCTGGTCGATACGATTAGCGATTCGTTTGATTACATGCAGCTGTTGTGGGACAACTATGTTCTGCATCTCGGTCCAGAACAGCAGCAAAAAGCTGTCTACGACCCTCTTCGACTCGATCCGTCCAACAGTTTTTCCGGACACTGGTCCGTCTCCTGGATGAAGAAGTATGGTATTGATTTGCAAGGAAATTCACCGGTTCAGTGGTTTGACTGGCGAGGAGCGGTGACGGTAATGCTGCTGGTTTTTGGCGGACTTGTCGGTTATCAGTTGTTGTCACGCGTCCCGTACCAGTGGTTGTTCAAGATCGCCGTGGGGCGACTTGATCATTGGCAGCAACGACGATCTCGGATCGATTTTTATGCTCGCCTGGAACGCTTGCTTCGGCGTCACCGCTGGAAGCGATTGCCTGGACAAACTCCGCGGGAATTTTCAGAACAAGTGGCAAATGTGATTGATACCCGGCTAAATCTCCCCAAGGTGAAGAACTTGCCCGGGAAGATTACCGAAGCCTATTACCAGTTGCGATTCGGAGGCCGGGAATTGACGATGGCAGAACAGGATTCGATTAATCAGGCACTGACTCAACTGGAACAGGCCTTGGCGCAAGCCGTCAAACATTGAATGATGCTCTGCTTGCAGGTAATGACACCCATTGGCTTTGGAGAGACGACGGTTACGTCGCAAAATTGATGAAGATCGGACTGGTAGGATATCAAGGGAGCGGCAAGAGCACGCTATTTCACTGGCTGACCGAGATTGAACCGGATCCGTCCGCATCTCACACGGGTCAAAATGCTATGGCTACGATCCAGGATAATCGTATCGAACAGTTGTACGAGATCTACCAGCCCAAGAAGATCACGCGGGCTACCCTGGAGATTTTCGACACGCCAGGTTTGAGTCGTAACCACGAAGGCAGTGCAGCTCGGCTGGCATCCATTCGCGAAGCGGGTTGCCTGGCGATCGTAGTCGCAGGTTTTGGAGACCACGACCCGGCCACGGATCTAAGCAGCTTTGAAGATGATCTGCTGATCGCCGACTTGGAGATCATGACCGGACGACTGGAACGATTACGTGAGTCGGTTAAGAAACCACGACCAAACCGTGATGAGCAGCTCAAGGAGTTAGCAGCCCTGGAACCACTGCATGCCCTCCTGGAGGATGGAAAACGATTGCATGACGTTGAATTAACCCCGGAACAGGAAAAGGCGACCCGTTCCTTCCAACTGCTAACGGAAAAGCCACGGTTGTTGATTATTAATACCAATGATGAAGAGCAGCAAGCTGATCGCTTTGCAAAACTGGCTCCGGAGGGAATTCCACTGGTGGCCATCAACATCGCCCTGGAGTTGGAACTGGAGCAGATGGAAGCTGCTGAACGCCAGGAGTTTTGCGAAGAAATGGGAATTGTTCGTGAAGATCGCGATGCCCTGGTCCGTCGCCTGATGGAAGCATCTGGCCAGATGCTCTTTTTTACCGCCGGGGAAAAAGAAGTACGCAGCTGGATTCACCGGCGCGGTGGTACAGCTGTCGAAGCTGCCGGCATGATTCACACTGACCTGGCGCGGGGCTTTATCCGGGCCGAGACGATGCAATGCGATGACCTGTTTCGATTGGGAAGCGAACGCGAAGTTAAGGCTCAGAACCTAATGCGACGCGAGCACAAGGAATACGTGATCCAGGACGGGGACGTTATCACGATTCAGCACAATGCCTGAGCTGCTGCTGGTTATTCAATGAGGCGCCGCAACATGACCGCCCGGTCGACGTTGTGATTTTCACCCGGTTCAAAGGCTACCGGGATCGATCGGTCAACCATGTAGAAACCACGGTGGCGACGGATTTCGCCCCGTTCCCAGCCCAACTCCTGGCCCAGCCGGTAACCGTCGGGATAAGCCAGTGGCTGACCGGGACCGACGTGTTCCACTTCAAAGTAACCGACGGTGATCCAGATCGCATAGACATTGGATCGCGTAGTGGTCAGGTTGCTCAGCCGCTGCAAAGGTTGGTAGCGGAAATGAGGGCTCCAAACAGCAGTCGTGCTGGCGTTGGTTGAGTTGCTGGAAAACAATGGACGATTGGAGAGTGTTCCACCGATCGCATCGCTGCGCATGATCGTCGATTCAATGGGATTA
>CAZXJC010000253.1:0-5489 GCA_964640885.1 uncultured Pirellulaceae bacterium
AAACGTGCTTCAACCAAGGGGCGTTCACGGACGAGTAAGCCTGTAAAAAAAGGAAGGAGACGTTCGTCGACCTGATGCATCATTCAGTACACGCAAACTATTATGCAGACCAGGCGATCCAGCGGAGCAGCCGCGTTCTGGAAAATACCAGGATTGCCCGTGATACGATTCGGTTAAGATTTGAGTGTCCAGAAATGGCTGCTCAAATTCTGCCAGGCCAGTTTCTTATGATCCGCTTGCCTGGCTGTAACGATCCGCTTATTGGACGGCCGCTGGCCTTGTATGACACATCTCTGGACCAACAGGGTAATCCGTCGGCTATCGACGTGGTTTATTTGGTCAAGGGTAAGTTGACCAGCCAGTTACAGCATCTTGTCCCAGGACAATCGGTCGATGTCTGGGGGCCGCTGGGAAATGGCTTTGTTCCGCAGGAAAGCGAGCATTTGATTATGGTTGCCGGTGGTATTGGGCAAACCCCGTTTGTTGCCTTGGGGCAAGAGGCATTGGGTAAGAAACGTTATGGCAATCCCGCTCGAGATGCAATTGTTACGAAACGTGTTTCACTCTGTTATGGGGCCCGCTCGGCCGAGTTCCTGGCTGGCGTGGAAGATTTTGAATCACATGGGATTGAAACCCATCTGTGCACGGACGATGGTACCCGCGGACATCACGGATTAGTTACCGAATGTCTTGAATCGTTGTTGACCGAGTCGTCGACTACTTCTCGAGAGGGAGCGAACAACAGGCGAATTGTCTGTTGTGGTCCAGAACCAATGATGGAAGCAGTCAGCGTGATGGCTCGCAAGTACCAGGTGCCCTGCCAGGTTTCTTTGGAGACACCGATGGCTTGTGGCC
Source organism: uncultured Pirellulaceae bacterium (assembly GCA_964640885.1). Taxonomy (GTDB): domain Bacteria; phylum Planctomycetota; class Planctomycetia; order Pirellulales; family Pirellulaceae; genus JAZADA01. The sequence goes on from CAZXJC010000253.1 coordinate 856, forward strand.
TGGGAATTTGTTTTACCTGTGTCGCCAAGATTTGTGACGAGTCAGGAAATTGGGATTACCAGCGTACCTGTGTAGAAGGTCCGGTCTTTGACGCAGACCGGATTGTCTGGTAACAGGAAGAAGAGGTTCGCCGCGCGGATCAGCTGCCCTGTTTGGCGTTCTTGATCAGCTTTTGAAGGCGAGATTTCAAGCGTGCTGCCTGGTTTCGATGGATCAGCTTGCTCGTGCCGGCACGATCCAGTCGTTTGGCGGTCAGGCGATAGACCTGTTCGGCCTCTTCAATGTTACCAGCAGCTACAGCCTCGTGGACCTTGCGAATATGAGTCCGCATGTTCGATCGAACCGAACGGTTCCGGGCTCGATGTGCCTTGTTTTGCTTTAATCGTTTTTTTGCACTATTGGTGTTTGGCATAATCTCAAACAGTCATGGTCAGTGACGAAGAACTCAAGAACCCGATTCAGGTGAACTCGCCGTCGAATTGTCAGTCCCTTTGTTATCGCTGATCACCTTAATCTTGTCTAGCCGGTCACGGGCATCTTGATAGCCAGGAGATATTTCCAACAGGTGGCTCAACCACTGCCGAGCCAGTTGCCCATTGCCCATTGCTCCGGTCAGAATGCCTCCATGATAGAGCGCTTGTTCATAAATACAGCGTTCTGCCTGACTTTCCAGCCCGTCGATAAGATGCCGGTAGGCTGCCTCTGCTTCGCTGAACTGATGCAGATGCTGATGACATTTTCCTGTTTCCAGGGCGACTTCGGCGGCTGTTTGATCCATTTCCGGGATTTGTTCCAGTTGCTTCAAGGCCCCTCGATAGTTTCCCGTCTGTCGTAAGCAGATGGCCAGTTGTAGTTGAAAACGGTAGTCGGTTGGGTATCGCCGCGCGCGTCGTTCGTATACCTGTAACTCGGTCCGGTCGAGCTCCGATTGTAGGTCACGTAATGTTTCCAGCCCGAGTATTTGCGGGTCGATTTGGTGTAAGGTCACTGCGATTTCATGACGATGACGGTAGCTGTCGAGCCGAACTGTTTCCATTAGATCTAGTAGCTCTGGGTTGGAGCCGGTTGCCGACAGGCCACGTGTCAGCAGGGAGGTCGCTTCGTCCCAGCGGTTTTCTTGCATCAACTGTTGAGCAAACTCCAGGTAGAGTTTCGGAGCGGTGGGGTCATTTGCATTCTCCTCTTCCCAACGACTCGGTGAATTAGTTGCCGAAGTCGTTTTCGTGGCAGGCAGGTTTGCCTCCAGGCATCGAATGATGTCTGGAACCTGTGGACCCAATTGCTTGTCTGCCGGTAATTGTTGCCAGTAGTAGAGTGATTCTTCGAACCTGGCCTGTTGCAATAGGGGTCTGGCTAATAGTTGGATTGTCCATGGATCGTTTGGATAATGCAGGAGTGCTTGTCTAAGGTAGCATTCCGTGGCGTCCCACAGGTCAGCTGCCTGGCAGACTTCAGCCAGTTGAGATAAGACCGACAGATCAGTTGGATGACGGTAAAGAGCTTGCAACCCGAAACCAATGGCATCTGGTATCCGCTGTCGTTTGGCTGCCTGGAAAAACTTCCAGTTGCGGATTTTCGAAACCCAGGTAACGACAGGCCGCCTGGGAAGCGACTGCAGGTTGTCAAACAAGGCGTTGATATAGATCGGGGTGGCAGGGTCTTGAACGACGCATTCGGACAACAATCGGTGGGCTAGCCGATGATCTTTTTCCTGGTCACTCATGGCAATTAGCGCACGTTCGTAAGCCTGCTGGATCTGTTGTCGCTGGGATTGAGAGATGATTTGTGGTTTCATCTGAACCTTCTGGGTCTTGCATCTTGCAGAGGAAGCGGGATCGCTGTCCAATGAAAACTGTTATCAGCCAATTTTCTTCTACAGCATACCCGGGATGAGTCAGCAATCGCAAACCGTCGGTAAGGTGTTTCTCGTAGGTGCGGGACCGGGAGATCCGGGACTCATCACGCTACGGGGGATTGAGTGTCTGCAACAGGCAGATGCCGTCTTATACGATTATCTGGTCAATCCGCAGATTCTTGCCCACGCCAGTCCCACAGCTCAATGTACCTGTCTCGGACAACATGGTCGAACCCGTATTTGGCAGCAAAGTGAAATCAATGAAGAAATCGTCAGCTTAGCTCGCCAAGGAAAGACAGTCGTACGACTGAAAGGGGGCGACCCGGCCGTTTTCGCACGAGGTGCCGAAGAAGTCCAGGCCCTGGTCGACCAGGATATTCCATTTGAACTGGTACCCGGAATTACCGCGGCACTGGCAGCAGCCAGCTATACCGAAGTGGCAGTGACGCATCGAGAACTTTCATCCGCTGTGGCGTTGGTAACCGGACAGGAACATGCTGAGAAGGAACAGTCGTCGCTCGATTACGAGGCGTTGGCCCGCTTTCCCGGAACCCTGGTAATCTATATGGGAGTTACTTCGGCTGATCGCTGGACCAGCTCACTACTGGCGGCGGGTAAACCGGCTGAGACACCGGTTGCTATTGTGAGACGCTGTAGTCTCCCGAATCAAGAGACGGTCCATTGTCGTCTCGATGAAGTAGCCCAGCGATTGTCTCGCGATCAGGGTATCCGCCCTCCCGTCGTGGTGATTATCGGTGTCGTGGCAGACTTGCCCGAGACAGTTTCCTGGTTCGAGAAACGTCCCTTGTTTGGTCGACGAATCATGGTGACACGGCCAGCCTCGCAAGCAAAGAGTCTGATCAAACAGTTGACTGTTCTGGGGGCCGCCGTCACTTGCCAGCCGGCGATTGAGATTTGCCCGCCACAAGACTGGCAGGCTGTCGATGCCACGCTACAAGACCTGACGAGATTTGACTGGCTTGTTTTTTCGAGCAGTAACGGAGTACGAGCCCTGCTCGATCGATTACTGGAAACCGGCCATGACATGCGCTCACTGGCAGGAATGCGACTGGCAGCGATTGGACCTGGGACGGCAGAAGCGCTTGGGCAGTATCACCTGCGGGTCGATTTGCAACCATCTGAGTATCGAGCCGAGGCACTGGCCGAAGCATTGGCCCCCGAGGCCTCGGGACGGTCTTTCTTGCTGGCGCGGGCCAGTCGTGGCCGCGAAGTGCTGGCCGAACGGCTTCAAGAGGCTGGTGCCAGTGTCGAACAACTGGTTGTTTATCAAAGCCGGGATGTTACGACCGTAGAAGCTGATGTCAGGGAACAACTGGCAACCGGTAAGGTGGACTGGGTGACGGTTACCAGTTCAGCCATCGCACGCTCACTGGCGGCTCTTTTTGGAGATCAACTGGCTGGTTCTCGCCTGGCCAGTATTAGTCCAATTACCTCGCAAACACTGCGAGACCAGGGACTTTCTCCGGCGGTGGAAGCGGAGCAGTACACGATGCCAGGGCTGGTCGCAGCCATCCTGCAGGCTGAGTCGGCTTAGCGCTGGTAGATAGGAATAAAAGCCTGGTCGATCTGTAGCATGATCAGGTTGCAACTGGTCACGTAAATCGGGCCAATGTTTCCTGCCCAACTGCCATTACTAGACTGCTCATTAACAATCTTGTTGTAGAGCTTGTCGCGGAAAGGAGCCCACTCTTTCTCTCCCTGCCGGTAGACGACTTGGGAATAGTAGAGATAAGTATAGTGCCAGTGTCCGAACGAACGTGCTCCGGACGTGATGCCATGCAAATTCTTTTTCGTGTATTTCAACATGTCGGGCACATGCTTGTCGTCATAGACCCCAGCATTGTAGAGTGTGGCTAAGGCGGCAGCGGTAATCGCTGGACGAGAACTTCCGCGATTCCGCGAGCTGTAGGAAATGCCACCATCCGTGTTTTTGCATTTATAGATGTAATTCTTTGCCTTTTCGATGCCCTCTCCGGGCACCGGGATTCCCGCATTACGACAACCACGCAATCCCTGGACCTGGGTGATCGTCGTCGACCCCTCGTCGAAGTTGTTACCGTCCTTGGCACTAACATAGCCCCAGCCGCCAGATGCCGTTTGAGCCTTGGCGCTGAAATCAACGGCCTTGGTAAGAACCTCAATCAATTCTTCACGGCGTTCCACGTCTTCTTCCTCCCCTAACACTTGAGAGAGAAACAACATCGAGAAGCCGTGGCCATAGGTATAACGATTATCAGTGAGCGGGTTACCAATCAGTCCATTAGCACGGGACTTGGAAGTTAGGTAGTTGACGCTCTGACGAATGGCTTTTGCGTAAGGGCCCTGCGTCGTGGTTGAACCGGAGCAAATCAGTGCCGTGCCCCCTAAAGCGGTCATGGCGGTTGGATAATTACCGGCAGTCCAGTGCCCGAGTGAAGATTGCGTTTTTTGAACCCAGTCCAGACCTTTCTTGATCGCCTGTTGCCATTCACGCACCTTCTTACCGCCCTGTGCCTGGCGAGGAACCGCCTGGCAGGCCATCGTTCCACCCAGCACCGTCGCTAGTGATTTCAGGGCACGTCGGCGAGTTATGTCGTTAGTCATAGAAGCTGATTCCTTAACAAGGCCTGGTCTTTTCCAGGGTCACCGTAGACTCGATAAAACTATTTTCTCTTAATCCCCAGTGAATGTCCAATCCCCAAGGTGCGAATTTGTGAGCAGGACCACTTTTCCCCATGATCGGTTTGCCAGTTGTGGGGGATGCAGTTAAATCCGGGGC
>CAZXJC010000254.1:0-2697 GCA_964640885.1 uncultured Pirellulaceae bacterium
CGGCCATACTCATGGACGTCTATCGCTCATGCGGTGTCGAGGGCCTCGTCGAAACAGGCGGCCAGCTCACGCGTCAGATTGCGTCGGTGGAAGTGATCCAGTCCCGCATTGCAGGTGGGCAATGCTCCCGTGCGGAAGCGACTCCACACCTCGACCAACGCAGCGCGGATTCCGTTGACATCACTCGGTGGTGCACAGAATCCGGCGTCCAGTTCGGTGATGGTTCGTCTCACCTCGCCGGCGCCACACAGGGCGAGGATGGGCCTTCTCGTCGACAGATAATCGAAGAGCTTTCCGGGCGCATTCGATGCGGGCCAGGGTCTCGGGTGATCCACCAGCACCAGGACCTGACTTCGCCGCTGATAGTCGAGGGCCGTCGCACGGTCCACACTGCCCACCAGTTCGACGATCTGCGCATCGACGAGGGGCGAGGCGGCCTCGATCTCATCGGGAGCCAGCTCCCCCACCAGTTGCAACCGGAGTCGTTGCGACCAGCGCTCGTCATCCACGAGCATGTATTTGAGGGCCGTCAGCAAAGGGGCGGGTGATCGCAGTGGATGGCTGTAGGTGAAACTGCCCGTGTGCACGAGCCGCACCGGCTCATCTGCCGCAGGGATCTGCATCGGCTCGGGGGGTGGCACTACATCCACTTCACCTGCGTCGTCGTTGAACAGGCGCCCATCGGGCATGATCGAAGAATCAGCCGGATCGAATCCGTTGGTGATCACTCGCACGCGGCGACCCGCTGCCGGATACCGCCGGCACAGATCGTCGGCCGCCGTGTGGGTCGCCGTGATGATCAGATCTGCATCAGCCACGACGGCGGCCTCCATGCGCTGCTCGAAGGCGTGACGAAAGGGTTGCCGCAGCAAATCGGGATCGAGGGGATCGAAGGTCCATGCATCCCGAAAGTCGGCCACCCATGGCAGACCCGTCTGCCGACGCAAGAAGCGGCCAAGAAGCAACGACGATGGTGGGGGTGATGTGGTGAAGATCAGATCCAGATCCCCGACCTGAAGTCGTCGCAGGGCAGCCATCGCCGCAGCCGGCACCCACGAAATCTGTCCGTCGGGAATCAACAGTCGTTCTCGCCACCTGCGCAGTCGGGACGTCCCTGCACCCGTCCGCACCCGCGCGGCTGCGGCCGCGTCGTCTCGCGCCGCAGGATTGCGCCAGCGCCGATAGAGGCCGATCGGCTCCCAGGCACGCAAGGCGCCCTCACCGAGTGCTCCTTGGCGGTCCACACCAAAGGCAGAGGTGGTCAGCACCTGAGGCTCGTAGCCGAACTCCGGCAGATACTGGCTGAATTTCGCGGCGCGTTGCGTCCCCGCCGAGCGCATGGGCGGATAGTGGTAGGCGACGAACAGCACGCGGCGCGGCGTGGCTGGTTCTTCGACGGATTCAGGCGACATGGTGAGGTTCGTCATAGGGATGGAAGATAGCTCTCGGAGGGCATTTGGTGTATATTCGGAAAGCTTGGCCACTCAGACCATGCTGCGGCCCACCATCGGCCTCAAACGACCTGTGACAGTGCCCTAATTCTATGACCACCCTGCTCGACATTCTCGCCTCCTCCGCCGTCATCGTCGGCCTTGAGGGGGATACTAAAGACGCGATCATCGAAGAACTTGTCGATCGACTCGAAGTGGGTGCAGCGATCAGCGACCGCGACAAGGTCCTTCAAGCTGTGCTTGAGCGCGAGAAGATCATGAGTACAGGGATCGGCGATGGTATCGCGATTCCTCATGGCAAGTCCGATGCCGTCGTCGAGCTCACGGCTGCGCTCGGCATCCACAAACGCGGTGTCGATTTCGAGGCCCTCGATGGCGAACCCGCATTTGTCTTCTTCCTCCTCGTGTCACCGGCGAATGTCTCGGGCCCCCACATCAAGGCGTTGGCTCGGATCTCTCGCATGCTGAAAAACGACGGCTTCAAGAAGAAGCTGATCGAGGCCGAATCGTCGACCGACATTGTCAGCGCCATCGAGGAAGAAGAGAAGTCCCTCGCCACCGGCTAGGCCGCGCTCGCCGGCTTGCAGTTTCTTAACCCCCTGGCCCTGATCGGGCTGGCGGCGGCGGTTATCCCCCTCGCCCTCCATCTGCTCAATCGCGGCCGGCCTCGTGCCGTCCCCTTCAGCAACCTTCCCTTTCTACGCCAGTTGCACCAGAGTCGTATGCGTTCAGTTCGCATGCGCCAATGGTGGGTCCTGCTACTGCGCACGCTGGCTCTGGTTCTTCTGGCACTCGCCTTCGCTCGACCGGCCCTGCGCAACAGTAGCGATGATTGGTTCGCTTCTGCCCAGCCGACAACAGCGGTGCTGCTCATCGACCAGTCTTATAGCACCACAGCTCGTGTGGGCTCAGAATCTGTCTTTGCCCAGCTGCGTCGCCGGGCCAAGCAGGTTCTCGATCTGTTCGAGGATCGCGACCGTCTAATTCTGATCGGCTTCGCTGACCAGGCGGGTGAACCGTCGACGGCCTCTCGGAGTCGGTTGCGACAACAGCTCGACGATCTCACACCGGGGCAGGGCGCAACGAACCTTGCCCGAGCGCTGACTCGAGCCTATCAGGTGTTGTCGCAAAGCGAGGGCCGCGAGCGAGAGTTGTATGTGTTGACGGACATGACGCGTCCCGGTTGGCACCCTCCCGCCGTGGCACCGCCGACCGGACTGCGAACATTCGTGTTGCCACCCGGACA
>CAZXJC010000255.1:0-2505 GCA_964640885.1 uncultured Pirellulaceae bacterium
TTGGTCTCCACCGGCGTGACACTCACGGTCACCACCTCTCCCTTGGCAAAGCCCGGGGTGCCGGCCCCATCCAGGGAGCTGCCGGTCTCGGCAGACAAGTCCGTGCCTGCGCTGCTGCTCCAAGCGTACTGAAGGCTGACAGCATCCCCATCCGCATCGCTGGCCACCACCGAAGCGGTGACCACGGTGTCCGTGTACACATCGGATGGCGACAGGGTCACGCTGTCCACCTGGGGCGTAGCGTTGGTCACCACCAGGGCTGTCGACGCCACCGCAGCACCCGCTTCCAGCGCATCGCTGGGGGTGACCGTGCACAACACAGACTGGTCCCGGGCGTGGGCATCGCTCAACGCGGCATCCCCCGCCGCTGCAGTGCCGTCGATCGTCCAGGCGTAGGACACCGTGACCGTGTCGCCGTCCGCATCCGTGGCCGCATCATGGGTACAGGTGAGGGTGTCCGTCGCTCCCGCCGGGTCGGGGCTGATCGCCACGTTTGTCACCACCGGCGGCGTGTTGACTGTCACCACGTTGGACTGCACAGGAAGGCCCAGCCCTTCCCCATCGTAGGGGATCACCACCGCGTGCACCTGCTGGCCCGCGGAGAAACTCACGCTGCCATCCAGGATCGAGTCGCTGGTCCCAGACAGGGCCGAGCCATCCACATACCACTGGTAGGCGTAGCTGATGGTGTCCCCATCCGCGTCTGCCGCTCCGGATGGAAGCGCACTCACGCTGCCATTGCTGGCCACTGGATCCGGAATCAGGGTCACACCGGACAGAGTCGGCTCCGTGTTCACAGCTGTCACCGCCGCGCTCGTGACCGGCAGTCCGTCTTCGGTGCCATCATTCGGCGTCACCACCACCTCGATGGAGTCCCCTTTGGCAAAGTACAGGTCCGACAACGAGTCATAGGTGGGCCCCACCACGGTCGACGCGCTGTTCACCAGCCACTCGTAGCTGTAGGTGACCGTGTCACCGTCATCGTCGGTGGACGTAGCAATAGTCACCGTGAGGGTGTCCCCTTCCCGCGGGCTCGTGGGACTCAACGTCACTCCGGAGATCACCGGGATGGTGTTGGAAACCGTCACCGAACCACTGGTCACCGGGACACCATCCTCTTCCCCATCATCAGGGGTCACCGTGCAGGCCACCGACTGTCCGCTGGAGAAGTAGGCACCGTCCAGGGTCTCAGACGTCACGCCTGCATCCGCGCTATCCACTGTCCACGCGTAGTCGTACCCGGCGGTATCGCCAGCGTCATCAGCCCAGCCTTCCGGCACGCAGGTCTCCGTGTCCGCCTCCCGGATCTCCGCGAGGTCCAGCGAGGCACCCGTCAGGGTGGGGGCGGTGTTCAGGACGGTGATCGCATCGCTCGTGACCGAGTCCCCATCCGCAAAACCATCGTTGGGGGTCACGATCACCGAGATCGCCGAGTGCTTGTTGAAGTGCTCGCCTGTCAGCGTGTTGGCATCCGACTCCTGGGCTTTCACCCCATCGACCCACCAGGCGTAGGACAGGGTCACCGTGTCACCGTCTGCATCCGTCGCACCCACCGTGGCCGTCAGGGTCGTCGCCTCGTAGACCTCTGCCGGGCTCAGCTCCAGGGAGTTGATCACCGGAACCACGTTCTCAATGGACACACTGGCCGTTGCCGGCTCGCTGTCCTCTTCCCCATCCTTGGCGAGCGCCGTGACCGTCCAGATCTCGCCCTTCACCGTCTCGCTCGCAGCGAGCGTGTCGCCTTCGACCTTTCGGTTCTCGTCCCCGTCTACCCCCCAGGTGTAGCTGAACTCCAACTCGTCCCCATCCGCATCGGTGGCAGTCGCCGTGGCTACCACATCTTCCGTGGACAGCGGCACCTCCAAATCCACCGTGACCTCCACCACGGGAAGCGAGTTCACCACCACCACCTCGGATGCCACCGGAGGCCCATCCAGCTCCCCATCGCTCGGGATCACGAGCACCTTCCACAGCTCGTTCTTCGTCGTGAGATCCGCGGACACCGTGTCCCCGGTGAGCTCGGTCTGGGGGCTGTCATCCTTGAACCAGGCGTAGCGGTACGAAACGCTGTCCTTCGAAGAGTCCGTGGACTCCGACAGGAACACCACCTGCAGATCGTCCACCGTCGTGGGCTCTCCCGGGGTGATGGCGATCGTCGCCGGACCCGGGGCGCTGTTGCAGGCCAGGAAGAATGGAAGAGAAACCAGAGGGATCAAAGACGAGCGGTGCATGCGCGGAACCTCAGAGGACAGAGACGGGATTCTCTCGTCTCTATGCCTGTAGATCAACTTGAGGTACCCCAAAGAGCAAAGGAATGACTAGTTCTGGCAGCCCAGAAGCTCCCACTTCCCAAGGGCGGCTTTGCCTCCAGCATCATGGGGTACCTGGACCTGGAAGCCCTGCTCGAGGCCGATCGGGTTTCGCTGGATACGGTGTACCCGTAGGGGCCTGACGCACTCGCCAGGCCACGGTACTGTCCACGGATCAGGGAGGGCGGGCCACACC
>CAZXJC010000256.1:0-2522 GCA_964640885.1 uncultured Pirellulaceae bacterium
AATCCGTTTGAGCGCATCTTGCGATCCTTCATCTGGATAGATGTAAACCACGAAATATATACATTGTTATTATCGGTCGATGAAGGACCCAATGCAACGGCAAACTGCCTTAAAACTTCTGGTGTTACTAATCGCTGGGTCCTGGCGCCGATGGCGGGCTAAAACTGCAAGTCCGTTCACTCGTAGAGATTAAACCTCGGCTCGTCGCTCAGCGGCAATGACAAAGGCTTCGCCCGCTCGTATCAGGTCTTCCCATTCCTTGCGAATTCGCTCGGCTTCTTCCCGATCGACAAGGCGGTCTTCGTTAAGTCCTTCGGAGATGGCATGCAGTAAGTCACCAAATTCCTTGACAATTTGCTGCGTGTGGTTGAGAGAATACTCGCTTTCGCTCAGATCAATCGCACAATTGGAAACGAAGAAACCGTCAGCCCGCTCGCACAACCATTCGAGCGGTTTGAGATTGCCAGTCAGTTCGTAGATTTGGGCCAGTCGCCACAACGGATTGGACGTGGAGGCCGAGTCCTTGTTGTCGATTTGCTCAAACCAGCGGTAGATGAGCGAGGGGGACAGGTTCAGGGCGCTGGAAACTTTCTTGACGCCGATTTCGGCGACGGCCAGACGCAGTATTTCTCCAGATTGCATTACAACTCCTTGTGCATAAAGTAAGGTTCCATTGTGCGCTCTGGCTGGTAACTTTCGCCAGTGTAAAACGGAAGGAATATTACACAGGCTGGTCACTTGTTCAGTTGCCTGGATAGCACACTGCCCGATCAACGGTTGCCAGTCTCATTCCTTTTTGTCGGCCAGGCTGTAGCAGCGAATTTCCTGATCGTTTCTCAGGTAAATGCTCCGGTTGGCAAAGGCGGGGTGGGACCAGACCAGCAGCCGACGGCCAACCTGGTGGGTGGGGTCGATCAGTTTTGTGCGACTTACTTCCTCGTATCCCTGGGGGCTTAACTTGGCAATTACCAGTTCGCCCAGGTCGTTGGCAAGGAAAAATCTGTTTCCCTGTTTGATAGTGAAGACATTAGCCCAGCTGGCGGGTCTTTGACCGGTTGCCGGGGCGAACGTGGACCAAAGTTTTTCTCCATCCGCCAGTCGGGCACAGCCGTAACGGCCACCGTTGCCACAGGCGTAGATGTGGCCATTCTCGATAAAGGCTGTGTTGTGCACACCCGCGATACCACGACGGGTGTCGCCACGCCATCGCAACTCGGCCGACTGGCCGTCGTCGGCAACGTCAATGCAAGCGGATATCCGGTTGAAACTCATCACGTAGACTCGATTGTTTTCAACGACCGGATGACCAATTGACATAGCAAACGTGGGCTTGATGCCGACGGACCAGTAAACTTTGCCCGTCTCCGGGTCGAGGGCTTCGACCGCATCGCTGTGCCAGATGAGAAGTTGTTGTTTTCCGCCCAGGGTGTGAATCACCGGTGGACAATAGCCAGGCTTTTCTGCCGACAAGGATCGCCACAGTTCCTTGCCGGTCATCTTGTCGAAGGCCACACAGGTCGTCCCCTGGCCACCGACCACGCAGATTAATTTGTTGCCATCTACCAGTGGATGGGCTGCTGTTCCCCATTCCGCAATTTTAAGCTGATAGTCTTTCTTGAAATCGCGATCCCACAGAACAGATCCGTCCTGGACGGAGAGGCAGACGAGGTTTCCCTCGGCACCAAGTGCATAGACGCGATTCCCGTCGACGGTCGGGGTGGCTCGCGGGCCAATCGCATAGGCTGCTACCGTGGTGTAAGGGCAGTTCCACTGGTGGGTCCACAAGACTTTTCCGTCTGCCTCGTTCAGGCAGACAACCCGTTCTTGTCCCGGGAGCAGCTTGCGGAGGAAATTGATGTTCCGCGGAGGAGGGCCGTCATGCAGCAGCTTGGCCTTGGCCGGGTCGACCTCGCTTGCCAGTCGGTCCATGACAAAGACTCGACCCGCGGCGACCGCCGGCCCCGAGTAACCGCCACCAAGTTTGGCTTTCCAGCGCAGCTTGGGACCAGCTTCTGGGAATGTTTCAAGAATACCAGTTTCTCGCCAGATGGCATCACGCTGGGGACCGAGCCATTGTGGCCAGTCGTCGGCTTGGGTCGCTGAGAATAAGCCAAGGCAGATTAGTAGGGTGGTAAGCGGAAGTAAGGTGAACTTGTTCATAGTGTTTTATTTTCGCTTCAACCGTTTCTTCCAGGCCGGGAGATCCTTGGCCAGCAGGTCGCGAGCAAACTGGCCGAGCCACGAATAGTTGTTTCGCCGTTCGTGTGATATCTCGGCCATTGTTTTACGAGGAATGCCGTCACGACTGCAAAAAATGGGGGTGTTCGTCTTGATGTCATAAAAGCGGGCCCAAAGCGGTGGAGCCTTGGCATCCTGGACGACGATCTTGTCGTACCCGCCCGGCTGATCCGGTGCCTTAACGCGAACTTCCTTGATGCCGGTCAGCTTGGACTGCTCAAACCATCGTACGGCCCCTTCGATCGACTCGATGATTTCCGGACTTGGCTGGTCAATTTTCATCA
>CAZXJC010000257.1:0-8769 GCA_964640885.1 uncultured Pirellulaceae bacterium
AAAATCGTGGCGACTCGGCAGGGAGGCTTTACCGGGCCGATCTTGCTTGAACTCTTGGGATTGCCCTGGGGAGTTACCAGCCAGCTGGTCACCTTCGCCGAGAAAAAGAACGATGCGACGCTGGTGCTCAAGGCAGATGAATTCGCCAGGATCAGGTCCCTGCGAGTCCAGGTCACCGGACACGGCAAGATCGATGAAGATCAGGAAGTAGTGGAAATTGCCAGTATTCCGGCTGCCTCGAGCGAGGATATAAATCTGGATCATTTTCTGCTTGCTGTCGCGATGCCAACGCCGTTCAAGGTCATCGGGCAATTTGAAACAAAGTATGCGGCTCGTGGCTCAACCTATCGGCGACACTATACGATTGAACGGGGAGGATTAGAAGGACCAATTGAAATACGCATGGACGCTCGCCAGGATCGTCATATGCAGGGAATTCAGGGCGGCTCGCTGATAGTGCCTGACGGGAAGTCCGAGTTTGATTACGCCGTCCACCTGGCACCTTTGATGGAAGTTGGTCGCACCAGTCGTACTTGCGTGACGGCGATCGGCGTGCTGAAAGATGAACACGGAAAAGAACACGACATCAGCTACACGTCTCACGGTCAAAATGACCAGGTGATTCTGTTAGTTGATCCGGGACAGCTCGATGTTAAGATTCAGCCCCGGTCGGCAGTTTGGAGCCCTGGCCAGTCGCAGGACTTGGCCATTAAATTGGGACGCGGTCAGGGACTTGGCCAAGCGGCGCGAATCGAACTTGTCGTTCCCAAGCACATTCAGGGCGTGCACGCAGAACCTCTTGTTTTGGCTGCTGGCGAGAACCATGGGGTATTGAAAATTCGGTTCAGCAAGGAGTCGCATGGCCCCTTCAATATGCCTCTCACGGTGCGCGCCACGGTACTGGTAAATCAGCAACCGTATACAGCAGAAGAGAAAGTTGAAATCTTCGCACCTCGCTAACTGAAGCGACTGGCTCATTGCGGCGTGTCCGCCGACGCTCTTGAATATCTTCTTGAAATGGTTGTGAGGTGTCGCTCCGGCAATCTACAATCAAGGATACCGCTGCGTGCCGAGTGTCGGCCGTTTCTATTGTTTTACGAGAAGAAAAGGTTTGAAATCGCATGAAAATAGGGCGTCTGAGAGGAGATGGTCAGCTGGTACTGAGGGTTCTGATTTGCCTGTTCGTGTTGGGGACGGTTTGTGGTGCCCCCAGGCAGATACTGGCCGCGCCGCCTGCAAATACCGTCTCGCTTTTCAACGGTAAAGACTTGACTGGTTGGGATGGTGATCCGACTCGCTGGTCCGTTCGCGATGGAGCGATCACGGGACAAACCACGGCCGATCGACCCCTGGAGCATAATACGTTTCTAATCTGGCGTGGAGGAACGCTGGAAGATTTTCAGTTGAAGCTGAAATTCCGTATCGAGGGAGAAGACGGTTCTGGAAATTCAGGGATCCAGTATCGGAGCAAGGAATTAAAAGAGCTGGGTAAATGGGTGCTCGGCGGTTACCAGGCGGACATCGATCTCTCGAAAAAGCACATCGGTATTCTCTACGAAGAAAAGATGCGTGGGATCATCGGACCCCGCGGACAACAGGTTATGTTGACGCCCAGTACTGCTGCGCAGCCGACCGCCGCAAAGAAAAAACGACGGCCAAAATCAGATATTCGTAAAACTGGAGACATTGAAGGTGTCGACGAAGCGATTGCGAAACTGGAACCAGCGAAGTGGAATACCTATATGATTACGGCTCGCGGGCGGCGGTTAACCCATTCGATCAATGGCCAGATGACGGTCCAGGTTATCGATAAGGATCCGAAACAATGGGCTGCAAAAGGCCTCCTGGGATTACAGTTGCATCGTGGCAAACCGATGACGGTGCAGTTCAAGGATATTGCCTTGAGGCAATTCGCGAAAGCAGCGGCAGCCCCTCGAAAAGCTTCGGCCAGTATTGGTGCGCGAGCCACCCCGATCGACAAGGTCAGGGTCGCCAAAGATTTTCAAGTGGACTTGGTTTATTCAGTACCACGAGAAAAACAGGGGTCCTGGGTTTGTGTCACGAATGATCCACAGGGTCGGCTGATTGTCAGTGACCAGTACGGCCAGCTTTACCGAGTGACGCCGTCATCGTTGGATGGCTCGGCAGAGGAAACCAGGGTCGAGTCATTGACCGCAGAGATTGGAATGGCCCAAGGGCTGCTTTATGCCTTTGATAGCCTTTACGTTGTTGTCAATGGAATGCGGAAACGTCAGTCAGGCTTGTACCGCTTGCGAGACACTACTGGTGATGACCAGTTTGACGAAGTCAAGTTGCTGAGGGAATTCAAAGGACCGACCGGAGAACATGGTCCCCACGGAATCCGCTTGTCCCCCGATGGAAAGTCACTCTACATTTGCGCCGGGAACCATACCGACTTGCCTGAATTGGCGCGTTCACGGGCTCCGCAAAACTGGCAGCTAGATCAGTTGTTGCCGCGCCTCTGGGATGCTACCGGACACGCGACCGGTATCCTGGCCCCAGGAGGCTGGATCTGCAAAACCGATCCTGACGGCAAGGAGTTCGAATTAATCGGCAGCGGATTTCGTAATGAATACGATATCGCGTTTAATGCTGAGGGTGAGTTGTTTACCTACGATGCCGACATGGAATGGGATATCGGTGCACCCTGGTATCGTCCCACCCGTGTCAATCATGTTACCAGTGGCAGCGAGTTTGGCTGGCGTAGTGGGACTGGGAAATGGCCCAGTTATTATTTGGATAGCCTGCCAGCGGTGGTTGATATTGGGCCCGGATCTCCCACTGGAATTACCTTTGGTACGGGAGCTAAGTACCCTGACAAGTACCAACGGGCGCTTTTTATCGCTGACTGGAGCTATGGGGTTATCTATGCCGTCCACATGACACCCGACGGCGCTTCCTTCCGCGGCCAAGCCGAGCAATTTGTTTCTGCAGCTGCCTTGCAGGTTTCCGACATGGTTGTGAGTCCATCTGATGGGGCTCTCTATTTTACTGTCGGTGGCCGCGAAACTCAGTCCGGCTTGTACCGGGTGCGCTACACGGGCCAAGAGTCGACTGTGGCGGTGCGCAAACAGTTTGATGCTGGAACGACCCCCCGTACTCAGCGGCGACGCCTGGAAGCGTTACACGGGCGGCAGGATCCGAATGCCGTTCGTGAGTTGTGGCCCTTCCTGGGACACCCCGATCGCTTCATTCGCTTTGCTGCACGGGTTGCCCTGGAACACCAGCCGGTTGATACCTGGCGCAAGCGAGCCTTTCGAGAAACCGAACCGCAAACCATGCTTTACACACTGGTCGCTATGGCTCACCAGGGAACTGACGCTGACATTGAGCCGGCCCTGAAATCGCTAGCCAAGTTGACGTGGGAAGAACTCAGTCCTTCGCAGCGCCTCGGCATGTTACGTTGTTACCAGCTGATCTTTATTCGGCTCGGTGATCCTGGCAAAGAGTCAGCCAAGAAACTGCGAGAGCGTCTCGAACAGTGGTATCCCAGTTCCGACCAGGCAGCGAATCGCGAACTGTGCCAGTTGCTGGTCTACCTCAAGTCTCCGCAAGTGCTCAGCAAGACACTTGAACTATTGGCCAATGCCAAGACCCAGGAAGAACAGATTCATTATGCCCTGGTCTTGCGGAACGTGAAGAAAGGATGGCAGCTGGATCAGCGGCGGGCTTATTTTGGCTGGTTCGAACGAGCCGCAGCTCACAATGGTGGGCATTCGTTTGACGGTTTCCTGCGCAATATTCGTAACGATGCTATTGCAGGGTTGACTGCTGACGAGCGTACCGCATTGACCGATATCTTGAATCGCAAGCCGGCAACGGTTGAGGCACCTAAGCCACAACGTCCCATTGTCAAGAAGTGGGCGGTGGACGATCTGCTCTCAGAAGTTGCCAATCCATCTGGCAAACGCGACTTGAATCGCGGTCGTCAAATATTCTCAGAAGCATCCTGCTTTAAGTGTCATCGGTTGCAGGGAGAAGGAGGTTACGTCGGCCCAGACTTAACCGCTGCCGGCCGACGTTTCAATGCCCAAAATTTCTTGGAAGCGGTATTGGAGCCCAGTCGAGTTATTTCGGATCAGTACCAGGCCACCATGTTCCTGATGAAGGACGGTCGCACGATTGTCGGCCGCATTGTCAACCTGAAGGGAAAAGATTATCGAGTTCGCACAGATCAGCTTAACCCTGGTGTGCTGGCGCCCGTGGCGTTTAGCGACATCGAGGCAATGAAACCGTCGCCGGTTTCCATGATGCCAGCTGGTTTGCTTGATACATACCAAAAAGAGGAAATCCTGGATCTCATCGCCTATGTGCGGAGCGTGGTTACTATTGATGAGCAAGTGCAGCAACCTGGAGAGGCTTCCAGTGGGTTTCGCAGACGGACAAAACGGGCAGCGAGCAAGAAACGACTGGCCACGAAACCGAACGTCGTCCTGATTATTTCGGATGATCAAAGCTGGACCGACTACAGCTTCATGAAACATCCCGTAATCAAGACGCCTTCCCTCGATCAGCTGGTTCAGCAAAGCGCGACCTTTACCCGGGGTTACGTTCCGACAGCCCTTTGTCGCCCATCATTGGCGACGATGATTACGGGACTTTATGCACACCAGCACAAGATTAGCGGGAATGATCCGGCAATACCTGTCGGTGTGACGCGCCAGCAATTAGCTAAGGACAAGGGTTATGCTGAACAACGAGCTAAGCTGATTTCTCATATCGATAAGCACCCTACTATTCCGCGACTGTTACAGCCCGCCGGTTACTTGAGTCACCAGAGTGGCAAGTGGTGGGAAGGTAGTTTCCAGCGCGGTGGCTTTACCCACGGAATGACGCGCGGTTTTCCAAAACCGGGTGGCCGTCACGGCGATGATGGTTTGAAAATTGGTCGGCAAGGGATGAAGCCGCTTTTTGACTTCATCGATATGTCGCTCGAAGAGGAGCAACCGTTTTTTGTATGGTACGCACCCTTCTTGCCCCATACGCCCCACAATCCACCGCAGCGACTGTTGAAGAAGTACCAGGCTGAGGGGCGCCCCATTGCCCTGGCGAAATACTATGCGATGTGCGAATGGTTTGACGAGACCTGTGGACAACTGTTGGGATACTTGGACAAGAAAGAGATTGCTGACAATACACTGGTGATTTATGTGACCGATAATGGCTGGATTCAGCGAACCCCGGAAACGAAGGCGCCCGCCAACTGGAGAGGTAGCTATGCACCCCGGTCTAAGCAATCGCCGAATGAAGGAGGTACAAGAACTCCAATCATGGTTCGTTGGCCCGGTAAAGTGAAGCCAGCAACCTACGATACACTGGTCAGCAGTATTGATATTGCACCCACGATTTATGCGGCTTGTGGAGTCAAGGCACCCGCTGGGTTACCGGGCATCAACCTGCTGGATGTTTGTCGCCATCGAGAGGCAAATCCATCGGCGGCCGATAAGCGGAATGTACTGTTCGGCGAAAGTTTCGCGCATGACATTGCGGATATCAACCATCCAGCTGAAAGCCTCATCTTCCGCTGGTGCATTCGAGGCCAATGGAAACTGTTGCTCACCTATGACGGCAAGGTTGGTCGCTATGCATTCACGCATTTACGCACCAATCGGAAACCCCAATTGTATAACCTGCTGGAAGACCCTCATGAAAACAAGAACGTGGCTGCCAGCAATCCAGAAATCGTAAAGCAGTTGACCAAGCTGATAGAAAAATCCTGGGATGGGAAATAGTCCAGTCGACCAGGTGGTTACGCTGACGATTCCTCCCTCCTTATTGTTCAAAGTAAATCGAGAAAGGTGTCCTGATGCTTAGCTACCGAACGTTGGTCCCAGTTCTTTTAGCTGTAATTCTGGCAATGGTTATTGATCGTTCGGCCAAGATGAGTGCTGATGAACCTGTCGGGAAGAGAGTATCGGATACGGACTCGGCTGCAAACCGGGCTTATGATAATCGCTTAACGCGGCTGACCAATCCGGCACCGCTACTGGCCGATCATCCCCAATATGTGCAACCGGTACGGGAGACTGTTCGTTATGAGGCCAATGCTGTTGTTGTCGATAAGGATGCCGATTTATCAGTCCGGGCCTGGCGTTTTTCCTACAACGCTCGCGGCATCATTGAAATGCCCAATTATCTGCGGGCTGATCGAACCGCGGTGATCATGGTACATCCCTGGGGTATTGATGATGGCCAGGGTTGGAGAACTCCGCAGCCGGCGGGAGTTGCTGACTTCTGTACCCTCGAGAAAAATCACCTGGCCGGCGCCCATACGCGAGAAGTAATCAATCCCTTCCTAAAATCCTTGCGAGACGACGTTGCCCTCGTGATGTACAGCTTGCCGGGTGACGAAGATCCGATTCGCCGCAAGCTGTATCGTTCTTACGACCATCGTCCCTCAGTTGCGATGCGAAAAGAAGGTGCCCGGGAATTGAAAGAAAAGCTCAATACCTTTCCGTATCGAGGAGAACCACTTCCCAACACTCTAAAGCTGTCGGCGAAGAATCCAGTCCGTGATTATTTTCAACAATTTCCCGGTCTGGATGCAGGAGACAAATACAATCATGCCGGATTCTGGAAACTGCCGATCCCAGTTACCCAGGATATCGATGTTGATCCAAACGATGTGGTTATTTACGACAGGCAGGGTTACCCGCCGTTGAAGGAGTTCTTGCAGCGCAAGGGTATCCATCATGTCTTGCTAACCGGTTATGCTACTGACATGTGTTTTTGCGAGACGACCGCAGGGTATGAGAATCTGTCCAAAGACTTTAATGTCTTCCTCGTTGGTGATGCCACGCTGGCAACCTTTCCGGCAAATTCGAGTCCACGTTATGCAACGAACAGTTCAATCTCGTTTGCTTCGCTTAATCAACTCGTGACCCAGGTTTCCTGGGTACGCAAAATAGAGAAGAAATAACAGGCACTTTTCGTGGAGAACAGGACCATGCAGGTGAATCTGAACAACCATATTCCCAGGCGTCAGTTTTTGGCTGGCAGCTTGGCAGCAGGCTTGGCTACTGCAACTGGTGGCCATTCGCGGGCCGCTCGCCAACAGAAGCGAAAAGCTCAGATTGCCATCACGCTCGATTTGGAAATGAGCCGCCACTATCCCAATCGCGGTCTTACCGAGTGGGATTACCAGAAAGGGAATCTTGATCAGCCGACCAAGGATTATTCAGTCAAGGCAGGTGAACTGGTCAAGAAGCGGGGTGGCGTCCTTCATTATTTTTGTGTTGGTCGCGTGCTTGAACAGCCGGATGTCAGTTGGTTGCAGAAGTTAGATCAACTCGGGCATCCGATCGGCAATCATACCTATGACCACGTGAACCTGCGGGCGACGACGCCAGCTATGGCACAATTTCGCTTTCAGCGGTCTCCTTGGCTGGTGAAAGGAAAAACGGTTCCGGAAATTCTCCGCGAAAATATTCGCTTGACGACGATTGCTCTCAAAGAACGGGCGAAGATCGATGTGAATGGATTTCGTACACCGGGTGGCTTTCGGGACGCACTTAATGGGCGAGAGGATCTGCAGCAATTATTGTTGGAGCAGAAATTTTCCTGGGTTAGCTCTAAGTATCCCAGGCATGCTTATGGAAAACCGAAAGAACAACCGACGGAAGATGTTTACCAGTCGATCGTTGATGCTCAACAGCAGGCTCAACCTTTTCGTTACCCGAGTGGCCTGATCGAAATACCAATGAGTCCCATCAGTGACGTCGGTGCTTTTCGCAGCACGTTCTGGAAACTGGACTATTTCCTGGAAGCCATCACGCGGGCAGTCCGCTCGGTCATTGCCCGCGGACAAGTGTTCGATTTCCTGGCCCATCCCTCTTGCCTGGTGGTTGAAGACCCGGAAATGAAAACGATTCAACGGATCATGGACTTGGTTGCCGATGCGGGAGATCGTGCGGAAATCGTTGGGCTCGATGCGATCGCCAAACGCGTCCCACCTCTTAAGTCCTAGGCCAGTTATTAACGAAGCAAATCGGTTTGCCGCAGTAATTGCTGTGCATCGATGGAAGGTGAACTCGTAATTTGGGTCCCTGGCTCCGTACGCTCAATCGGTTGAACGGGATCACTTGTAGAGAGGGACTTGTGGCTCGACTCCTGTTCTCGACGTGGCATGCTGGAAAACGGTTCGTCAGCTTCCGGCACTTCCAGTTCACCACGCAGAATACGAATATCTGCGGGTGCTTCAATTCCCAGCCGGACTGCACCACCAGTGACTTGCAGTACCTGGATGGAAATATTGTCTCCTACCAGGATGGTCTGGCCGACTTTTCTGGATAACACCAACATCACTACCTCCTTGCCCCTAGAACGCCCTTCTGGATCGAAATTACTCACCGAACCGGGATAGTGTACATATGTATCCTAATGGTGTCAAGCGCAAAAAGATCCGGGAAAATGGTGGCAATCAGCCGGTTCTTTAAAGCCAAGATTTTCAGCCGTTTAGGCAGTCGGTTTCCACTTCGGATCGTACTGGCGACCCCACAGCTTCATCGCGTTATCATCTGCAATGATATGACCATTTTCGGGATTACAGTTCAGACTGCGTCCTGTGCGCTGGGCAATATTTCCCAGGTGACACAACATGGTACTGCGATGTCCGATGGCGATTTCGGAGTTGAGTTCCAATGGCTTGTCGGTACGGATGGCAGTCAGGAAATTATCGATATGCTCGATGTCTCCGCGAGAAGCAGTCTTGCGGTCGATCTCTTTGTTCTTGGGATCGTAAATGACATA
>CAZXJC010000258.1:0-4130 GCA_964640885.1 uncultured Pirellulaceae bacterium
CCCTTGGCGGTCTTTTTGCCGGTGGCGGCGATGCGGTCCTGACCGGAGCCAGCCCAGCGGCAAAACAGCAGGATTTCTTTGTCAAAGTTGACTTCCTTGAGGATCTTGGCCTGGGTTGCCTTGTCGCTAAATAACTTGGCGACTCCAGCTTTCTCCTTGATGACGGTCGGCTTGTCGGCGCGGCCGCGTGTGTTAGCGGGGCCACCTGGTTTGAGGCCACTGATTTCTCTGACGCCAACCGCCGGTTTTGCATCGAGTTTAGCAATAGCCGTCAGCTTTAGAGGTGTCCCGATTAGCCGGACGTTTGGTGGGATTTTTCCTACTTCACCACTAAAGACGATGCGTTGCCCGTTTTGTTGGAACTCTTGGGCCAGGTTGCTTGGGGCATACCGGGTCCGTTTTTTATCTGGGACGATGACGAAGCCGACGCTACCAATTTTCTGGATGGTCCCTTGCTGGTCGACCAGCTTTTCAGCGGCCGAGAGGCTGGCTTGTAATCCGCAACTAGTGATGAGGATCAGGGAAAGAAAATGGGTGACTTGGTTTAGCAGCGAACGTCTCATGATCGGGTTCCTAAAGGTGGTAGTTGAAGAGAAGTGGCAACTGTCTGGTTATAACATTCGGGGCTGGTGGTTGGCAATGTTCTGACGAAGAGTGGGTTAGTCGGCCTGGAGGTGTTTACGGTTCCAGAAGATGTAATTTGGGCCATTGGAGTTGGCCGTGATGATTTCGGGAAACTTGTCTCCATCGAGATTCCCGACGGCAATTCCGTAGGTGATGCGTGTGTCGTCACTGAACCCCACTGTTTGCAGGTCTTTCCCATTGTCGAAGGTGAAATACACAGCATTGGCTTGCTGGACGTTACCAACCACGATGTCGGCTGTCCCATTGCGATCCAGGTCACCCGTGGTAACGCAAAAAGTTTTCCCGTCGGCTTTGCCAAACGAGATTGTTTTGGCGAAGGGTTTTATTTGATCGTTTAAGTAAATCGTGTTCTGGGTGCCGATGTTAGCGGCAATGATGTCGAGTTGTCCGTCACTGTTGATGTCAGCCAGTGCCACAGAACGGGTGTTGTCGGTCCCGGTTCCAAACGGTGCGCTCTGCGGGAACTGGGCTTGGCCATTGTTGAAGTAGACGCGGTTTGGCTGCTGGTCACGATTGGCCAGGACCAGGTCGACATGTCCATCTCCGTTCATGTCAGCTGCTGCAACGGCGATCGTTGAGTCGGTGCCGGTGCCGAATTTTCCCTGCGTCGAAAACCCGGCTTTGCCGTTGTTGAGATAGAAGAAGTTCTGTCGACTGCGATTGGCGATCACGATGTCGATGTGTTGGTCGCCGTTGAGGTCAGCGAGCGTGGCATTGCGCGTTGGTTGTGGAAACGGAATCAAGGCACCCGATTGTTGGAAATGGCCTTGGGCATCGTTAAGGAAAATGACGCTGGGGTCACGATCATTGCCAGTCACTAAGTCCAGGTCTCCGTCTCCATCGAGGTCGGCCAAGGGAACGGCATAGCTGCGATCGGGACCGTTGCCGATGGGTTGTCGGCGGGTGAAGCCTCCCTTTCCGTCATTGAAGAAGCAGGCGTTTTGTTCGGGCCAGTGTCGCCCGTTGGCGACCACGATGTCCAAGTGTCCATCGCCGTTAAGATCGCCCGTTTGGATGGATGCTGTCCGCAGCGCGAGTTTTCCCAGGGGGGTAGATTTCTGGAATTGCCGAACGGACTTGCCGGTTGCTGGAGGTTGCTGCTTGCTTGCGGAACGGATTGCAACCAGTTGATGGAGAGTGCGAATTAGCATCAGCTTACTGGTTACCGCTGGCGTGGCCATGCAAGAATCTTCCATGTCATTGGTGGCCAGCAATTGGTACTTACCACCAGCCTGCACGACGCTTACGCGGCCTGCTTCACTGGCCAGGAAGATCTTGTCTCCGGCGGCGATTGGTGAGGCGTAAAACCGATCGCCGCTGATTCTCTGCTGGTAAAGACGTTCACCCGTCTTGGCCTGGTAGCAGCTCAAGATTCCTCGTCGCAAAATATAGAGGTGCTGGCCATGTACCAGTGGGGTTGTCATGTAGGGGCCGCCCCGGTCGCTGTTCCAGGCAATCGCCTGGTGGGTGGGAGCATCCGCATCCGTCGTGAGGTCTCCCACGGCGCCGGGCCGGACGGCAAAAATTGGCTGGGCTCGATAGCCACTGGCAATGAAAACCAGTCCATGTCCGATGACCGGCGTGGGAGTGGTATTCTTAGAGCTTCCCGTGAGACGCCAAAGCTCTTTGCCGGTAAGCGGGTCGTAGCCTCGCATCTGCTCCGCACCGTTGCAAACCAGTTCCACGCGGTCTGCGTGGCTGAAAATGGTTGGTGTCGAAAAGGATGAAATTAAATCTCGTGCCACTCGCCAGACTGGTTTGCCCGTGGATAGCTCAAACGCCGCCAGGTAGGAGTCCTTTTGAGCATCCGCTTGCACGATTACCAGGTTGCGAAAAATGATCGGGGAGCTGCCGATTCCCCAGTCATAGGTGTCGTCGTAGGAGGCGCCAGCATCAATCACGCCGAGGTCTCGTTTCCACAACAAGCGACCATCGAGCGTGTAACAGACCAGTCCCTGGGATCCGAAGCTGGCGACCAGGTGCTTTCCATCCGTTGCCGGCGTTGCGGATGCATACGAATTCTTGGGGTGACGGTGGATCCTGGGGATCCCTTCATGCGCCAGGTGCTCCCAGACCTTTTTGCCCGACTCTAAATCGAGGCAGATCATTTTCCATTGGTGCTTGGATTTGTCGGTCCGTCGGTCAATTTTGCCACTGGTCTCGAGGGAATAAATTGAGTTGGGGTCACTGCTGACAGCAGTTGTTACGAAGACCTTTTGGCCCCATACGATTGGGCTGGAGTGGCCCAGACCGGGCAACTTAACTTTCCACGCTACTGCCCGATTTTCGGCCACATTCCAATGAGTGGCCACTTTCGCCAGCGGGGCTGTTCCCTCGGCGTTGGTTCCTCGAAAGGCAGGCCAATTCTGAGCGTCTGCTGTAGCGCAGGCTGCTTGCAGTAGGATCAGGAGGAAAAGGCGACTGCTGCGTGTCATTTGGAGTTGTTCCCGGTCACTCTCCGATGCACCAGAGGTGTCGTTCACCTCGGATCAGAAGATGATTGCCGATTGGAACCGGGGAAGCGATAAGCCGCTCGCCCATGTCGTTTTCCGCCTCTACCTGGAAGCCGTTTTTTAGGCTTGCCACCAGCAGTACTCCATCTTCGCGGGGGGCATAAACATTTCCGCCGGCCACAACGGGCGATGCATAATACTTAGCACGATGTTTTGGGAAGCGACCCTCCCAAAGTGTTTTTCCGGTCTGCGGATCAATTCCCTGTACTTCGCCGGAATCCCGCAGCAGGAAAACTTGTTTTCCATCGGTGCAGGGAGTTGGCACGAACGAACCTGTATCGGTCCGCGTCCAGAGCCGATGTGTTTTGCTCACATCACCGGTGCCACCAAGGCGGATACCGGCCAGGCGGCTGCCACGGCCGTAGGGGATGACGGCCACATCACCGGCAATAACGTAGGAGGCTACGGCGACCCAGTTGCGTTTTTCGTCGGGGTTGAATCCTGCACAAGACCACAGCTTGCTGCCGTCTTCTGCGCTGTGCGCAGTTAGGTGTTCAGCACCCCAAACCAGGATCGCTTCTTTTCCCGCTTGTTCGAGGACAATCGGAGTTGCATAGCTGTGATCTCCTTCGACGGGCGTCTGGTAATTGCGATCGACTTTCCATTTCAATTCGCCCGACTTCTTGTCGAAGGCAGCCAGGTATGAATTTCCTTTGTGCATGACAGCCACGTTGACATTCTTTTTGGTGAGTACTGGTGAGGTTCCGAGATCCCAGTAAAGCGTGTCCTTGGCAAACCGTTGCTGTAGGTTTGTTTTCCAGAGCAACTTGCCTTTTATGTCGAGACCGGCCACGTGACCGCTCTTGAAATAGGCAAAGATGTACTTGCCGTCAGTAACACAGGAAGGGTTGCTTCCCGAACCGTTACGATGTTTTCCGGCGCGTTGCTTGCCAACCGCGGTTTGCCACAATTGTTTTCCGGACCAGTCGAACGCGATTACGGTATCCTGGTCGGCGACGGCGCAGGTCAGGA
>CAZXJC010000259.1:0-5998 GCA_964640885.1 uncultured Pirellulaceae bacterium
AAGTGGCCAGCCACTCAGGGCAATGCCGACCGATAAAGCATGGCTAGCCAAGCCGACTGGTTTCCAGGCCGTACCCGCCGCTAAGTTTACCGGGGATCCGCTGAAAGCAGCCTGGTTCCCCAATGCCAGCGTAGCCCGCGGTTGGATGCAATACGTGAAAGACACGGCCGTGGCCGACACGACACCACCACCTGCTCCCACGAATCTGAAAATCAAAGGAAATCAACTCAGCTGGCAAGTAGAGGCTGACCTGGAGAGTGGCCTGGCTCGCTTCATCATCCGACGCGACAACCGCTTCCTGGCCAACGTTCCGAAAGAAGGCAAGAACCGCTTCGGACGCCCCCTCTTCCAGAACCTGCTCTACAGCGACACGCCGACACAGCCGCTAGTTCCCCTGCAGTTTACCGATAGTCAAGCCGAGCCAGGTAAGACCTACTCTTATCGCGTAATTGCCGTCAACACGGTCGGACTCAAATCAAAACCATCCGCGCCGGTAGAGAGCGTCGACAAACGCTAACCCTTCAATCGAAAGATCGACATGGAAGTATTCCTATCTTTTTTCTCCTTGGTCCTGTTAAGCGCGGGCCTGGGAATTGATAACGGCTTACTGATCGAGTTCTCCTTGAAAGGACTCAACCTGGAACCAAAACGGCACTTGGTCTGGCGATCCACGGCGCTGGTTTTCGCCGCCCTACTCCGAATCGGTCTGCTCTTTAGTCTCTCGACACTCGTCTTCCTGCAAAACCCACTTCCTGATCACGCCTGGCTCCCTAATCGATGGTTCGCAAAGCACCCGGAAGAACTGACCTGGATGAGCCTGGTCCTATTCCTGGGCGGTCTTATTATCTTGGTGATGGCATTTTTCGAATACTATCACAAGCTGCGAGAAGAACTGCACGGACACACAGACGACGCAAACGCGGCACCGACCGGAACCTTCCGGTTTGTGGCGGTCATCGCTTACCTGGTCGGCATGAATATTCTCTTTAGCCTCGATTCTGTCTTCGCGGCTGTGGCGATCATGGACATCAACACTCATTTCTGGTGGATGGCCGTGGCGATCCTGATCGCGTCGCTGATCATGATCTTTGGGATGATTCCGCTGAGCACGATTATCTCCAAGAACAAGCATTTTGGCGTCCTAATGCTCTCCATCCTGGCTGTCATTGCAACCAAGCTGCTGGTCGACGGAACGGGCGCTCATTTTTCCAACGGCCTACTGATCTTCATCATTTCGATCCTGCTGCTCAACGACGCAGGCCAGGCCGTCATCGATCGCGCCAGTAAAACCAGGCAGGCGCGAATAGAAAAGGAAGGGCATTAACTAATAACGCCGGCAGCCAGTATAGCGCACGACCCGTGCAAACCAGATTCCAAACTGGTAAACTCCCTGGCAACCAGAAACCTTGCACTTGACGATTTAAAAAGCAAAACGCACATGCCAAGTCTTCCCAAACAAGTCTTCCGTATCACGCTGGTACTGCTGGTCTGCGGGACGACCTTAGGCAGAGCTCAAGAGTCGTCAAGCAAAATCGATTTCAATCGCGATATTCGCCCGATACTCACCGACCGCTGTTTCCAGTGCCACGGTCCCAATGAAGCTAGTCGTCAGGGCGACTTCCGCCTCGACCTGCAATCGAGTGCCTTTGGCAAAACGAGCTCCGGGGCCCACCCGATCACACCCGGCAAACCCGCCAAGAGTGCCATCTTGAAGAAACTGCTGGCCAAAGACGAGCAAGAGCGGATGCCACCAGCCGATTCAGGCAAGCCACCATTGACGGCGACGCAAGTAGAATTGATTCGCAACTGGATCGCTCAGGGAGCCCCCTACCAGAAACACTGGGCCTTTGTTGCGCCGCAACGACCGGCTGTACCCAAGATCAAGCAGGACGACTGGTCACAGGGCGCAATCGATCACTTCTTACTGGCAAAGATGAAACCGGCGGGTCTAAAACCCAGTCCACCTGCCAGTCGGGCAGCGCTCATTCGCCGGCTCACGTTTGACTTAACCGGACTGCCGCCAACCCCGGAAGAAATCGAGGATTTCCAAGCCGATCAATCCCCAGAAGCGTACCAGAAAGTAGTTCAACGGTTGCTCAACTCGACTCACTTTGGTGAACAAATGGCCCTGGTATGGCTCGACGCATCCCGTTACGCAGATACCAACGGTTACTTGCAAAACGGTTATCGAGTCTCCTGGCCCTGGCGTGACTGGCTAGTAGCAGCCTGGAACAAGAACCTCTCCTACGACCGTTTTATTCGGGAACTGCTGGCAGGGGACCTTACAAAAGATCCCACGGACGAGACACGGCTGGCAACCTGCTTCCTGCGGATGCACATGATCACCTCCGAAGGTGGATCTCTGGATGAGGAGTTCCGCGTGGAGTACGCGGCTGATCGGGCCGAAACGGTCAGTACTGTCTTCATGGGATTGACGATGAATTGCTGCCGGTGCCACGACCACAAGTTCGATCCGTTTTCACAGCAAGAGTATTTCCAGGTCTTTTCCATCTTCGCCGATCCCCTGGGCGAAGACCCGGTGCTGGACCACAGTCGCAATCCGGCCTTTCCACCCTTTATCCAGTTTGCCAAAGAACGGTTTAGCGAAGAATCAACACGGCTCGACGACTGCAAGTCGATGGCGGCGGCAGCCCAAAACAAGAATGCCGAAGCTCGCCTGGCCCTGCAAAAACAGATGCTCGAATCCGGGCTGCAGGTGATGGTCATGAAAGAAAATCCCCAGCCCCGGCAGAATTATGTACTTCGCCGTGGTGCCTACAACAACCCGGACAAGGAACGACCGGTCGAACGCGGCGGGGTCGACTCCGTGCTCGGTTGGAAGGATAGTTTTCCACGCAACCGACTGGGCTTTGCCCAGTGGCTGACCGATCCAGCTCACCCACTTACCGCGCGAGTGGAAGTCAATCGACTGTGGACCAACTTCATGGGCCATGGGCTAGTCGCCACGCAGGAAGATTTTGGTCGTCAGGGCGCCTACCCGTCGCATCCTGGTCTGCTCGATTACCTGGCGGTCGAGTTTCGAGAAAATGGCTGGGATCGCAAGGCTCTCATCAAGCAAATCGTACTCAGTGCCGCCTACCGACAGGCAAGCAACATCACCCCCCTCCACCGTGAACTTGATCCAACCAATAAATGGTTGGCCAGGATGAGTCGTCGCCGACTCTCAGCCGAAGCGATACGCGATCAGGCACTGTTCGTCTCCGGACTGCTGGAGGCACGCTTAGGTGGTCACCCATCACTCCCTTATCAGCCAGACCGACTCTGGTTTGAAGGTGCCAATAACCCGGGATACGGTCGTGGCAAACTGATCCTCACAAGCATTTACGAACCAAGCTCCGGGAACGAACTTTATCGACGAAGTATCTACACCTTCTGGAACCGTAATGCACCACCGCCACAAATGGTCATTTTTGATGCGCCGGGTCGGAGTTTCAGCTCGGTCAAACGCTCGGTCACCAATACACCTTTGCAGGCGCTAGTGACCATGAATGATACGCAGTTCCTGGAAGCGGCCCGCTTGCTGGCCGCACGTGTACTGCTCGATGAGAAGCTGGCTGATGACCGCGCAAAGCTGGCCAACATCGTCCGTCGCTGCACCGGCCGGTCGCTCACTCCTGAAAACGAAAAGCTGCTGCTCGCTGGCTTGAACGCCTGGCGACAGGGATACGCAGACCAGCCCGATCAGGCCACGCAGCTGCTCTCAAGCGCCGGGCAAAGCCCTCAAAATCCCAAGTTGAAACCGGACGAGCAGGCCGCCTGGATGATGATCGCGACAACCGTCCTAAATTTTGATGCCTCGCTGGTGGTCGATTAAACAAAAGGTTAGCTGATGAATCCCCTGGAAACCTATCTTAGCAATCAGTCGCGCCGGCAATGGATTGCTCGTTCGGCCAGTGGGGCGTTGGGCGCAATCGGCGCGGCCGCCCTGGCTGACCTGACATCTGCGGCCCCCCAAGGAGCTGTCGCCCAACCTCATTTTCCTGCCAAGGCAAAACGAGTCATCTACTTGTTCCAGGAAGGTGGCCCCTCTCACCTGGACACTTACGACTACAAACCGGCACTGAAGGAGTTGGACGGCCAGGACTTGCGCAAGATGCCCAAGATTACCCAGGGGCAACGTTTGACCGGTATGACCGCTGGACAAGCGACGCTGCCCTTGCGGAAATCACCCTTCGAGTTTCAGAAATTTGCCAATAACCAGGACGGTGTTCACCTGTCAAAATTGCTCTCACATACGGGCAAGGTAGCCGGCGAGATCTGTTTTATCCATTCGATGCATACCGACGCAATCAATCACGGTCCTGCCGTAACACTCATGCAAACCGGTTCCCAACTCGCGGGACGACCGACCATCGGAGCCTGGCTCAGTTATGGCCTGGGAAGTGAAAGCCAAGAGTTACCCGCGTTCGTTGTCCTGGTCAGCCAGGGAACTGGACAAATGCAGGCCTTGCTCTCCCGTTACTGGGGATCAGCATTTCTGCCCAGTGAACACCAGGGTGTTCGTCTTCGCAGCAGCGCTGACGCGGTTCTGTTTCTCAACAACCCGGCCGGTATGAGCCGACAGGATCGTCGCCGCATGCTCGACCTGGTGGCTAAGATTAACCAGCGCGATGCCGAGCGCAACGGGGATGCTGAAATCCTGGCCCGGGTCGCCCAATACGAGATGGCCTACCGCATGCAGACAGCCGTACCGGATTTGACAGACATTTCTAATGAAGATGCAGCGTCGCTGGCCCTTTATGGACCCCATGCCAAGAAGCCAGGAACGTTTGCCAACAACTGCCTGCTGGCCAGACGACTGGCCGAACGGGGTGTCCGCTTTATTCAACTTTACCATCGCGGCTGGGATTCTCACGGTGACCTGCCGCGCGATATCCCCACCCAGTCTGGTGACGTCGACCAACCGCAAGCCGGTTTAATCCGTGATCTAAAACAACGGGGCATGCTCGACGATACGCTGGTCATCTGGGGCGGCGAATTCGGCCGCACCTCCTACGCCCAAGGCCCTCGCGGTAATAAATTTGGCCGCGACCATCATCCGCGCTGCTTTACCGTCTGGATGGCCGGAGGCGGAATCAAACCGGGAATCGTCCACGGAGCAACCGACGACGTGGGCTACAACGTGGCCGAAAAACCGGTCCATGTTCATGACCTGCATGCCACGATACTCCACCAACTGGGAATTGATCACGAGCGCCTGACGCACCGGTACCAGGGACGCGATTATCGCCTCACCGATGTGCATGGAAAACTGGTCAAAGAAATCATCGCCTGAGCCAACAGTATCCAACTGCTGGAGAAAACCATGATTAAAAAATGCCTGCTGATATTGCTGCTTGTTGTGGTCCTACAGCCGACCACAACGCTTTGGGCCGCTCCTCCCAACTTCGTGGTGATCTTCATCGACGACATGGGTTACGGAGATATTGAACCGTTCGGGTCGAAGATTAACAAAACACCGCACCTGAACCGAATGGCTGCCGAGGGGCGTCGGTTAACCTCCTTCTATGTCGCCTCCCCCGTTTGCACGCCGTCACGGGCAGCCTTAATGACCGGCTGTTACCCGCAGCGCGTGGGCCTGCAAAAAGGCTCCGGGCATATCGTCCTCTTCCCCGGTGACCGTCACGGGCTCCGTCCCAGCGAGGTCACCATTGCCGAAACCTTGAAGGCCGCCGGTTACGCCACCGGCTGTTTTGGAAAATGGCACCTGGGGGATCAGCCCCAGTTTCTCCCCACCTCGCAGGGCTTTGACACCTACTACGGTATTCCCTACTCCAACGATATGTGGCCACCACTAACACGCTTCAAATGCCCTGACCTGCCGGTGCTGCGTGATACCAAGGTGGTGGAATTGATTAAGGATATGGATGACCAGGCGACGCTCTGCAAAAAGTTTACCCGGGCTGCAACCGATTTCATTCGACAGAACAAGAAGAAACCTTTCTTCGTTTATCTGCCCCATGCTTTTGTCCATGGC
>CAZXJC010000260.1:0-2767 GCA_964640885.1 uncultured Pirellulaceae bacterium
CGTTTTATTTATTTAACTTCGGACAATAAGACCTGTCACCTGAAACCGGCTCTGACAATCCTTCAAATCAACGTTCCTTTTCAGCCGGATAACCGGTACTATTTGCCCCCCTTCAAGAGCTTCTCACCCTTCACATCCTGACACGGCCCAAAGTTAATTTAGCGTGATTTACTTTGGGTTCATTACACCATTGGCCTGTCTCTTCAGAAACGACCCTATGTATCGAGTTCGTTGTTTACCATTTAGATCTTTAAAGCGCTTTCCAGCAGTCTACGCTACGTTGATTTGCTGTCTGCTGGTGTGTGGGTGTAACCGGGCGTACTATCGCCTCACCGCTGACCAGGAAGCTTATGATCTCATTCAAGAAAAAACCTATGACCCCCGCTGGGCACTAGATGATTTTGGAATCGAAGTTTCGCCCGAGTCACGAATGTTCGATCCGTTCGATCCAGACCATCCACCGATTCCTCCGGACGACCCGGAATCTCATCACCTGATGCACTGGGTCGATGGCAAACCAGGTTTTCCCGGTTGGAGCATGAATGGTTCCACCGAGCATGTACAAAATCCCAACTGGTTGGAAACACTGCCACTTGACGAAGACAACAAGTTGCGGCTTTCCAGTTCGGAAGCTTTCCGGCTGGCTTTGACCCATGACACGGGATACCAGCGAGAACTGGAAACACTCTACCTGTCTGCCCTGGACGTAAGTGCTGAGCGTTTCCGTTTTGACACACAATTCTTTGGTGGTTACGGAATTGACTACCAGACGGAAGGGTCGAATACCACGGGCGGATCCAGCAGTGAGATGACTTTAAGCACCCGCAACGGGAACTCCCGTAGCATGGCAATGGAACGCGCGTTCACAACTGGTGCAGACCTGGTCGTAGGATTTGCAAACAGCCTGGTCTGGCAATTCAGTGGCCCAGACAATTACTCATCTTCGACGCTGCTCGATTTTAGCCTGGTCCAACCACTGCTGCGCCGAGCGGGTCGCGAGCGCATCATGGAAACACTAACCCTCTCGGAACGAACCTTGCTGGCCAACGTACGTCAAATGGAACGTTTCCGTCGTGGTTACTACCTGGAACTCATGACCGGCTTTGGTGAACAACCGGGACCAACACGCCGTGGAGGATTTTTTGGCAGCTCTGGCCTGGGTGGTTTTACCGGAGTTGGCAGTGGTGGTTTTGGTGGCGTCGGGGGAAGTTCATTCGGAGGTTCCCGAAGTTCCGTGGCACCAGAAAACGCCAGCGGATATGTCGGATTACTACAATCACAGTTGAACCTTCGCAACGGTGACGCCAGCCTGGCGGCGTTGCGAAGCAGTCTCGCACAGCTGGAAGCCTTCCGTGATGCAGGTCGAATTGATTTCTTCCAGGTAGAACAGCTACGACAGCGGTTGTACAGCACCATGTCCAGCCTGCTCACGCTGCGACGATCCTACCAGGATGGTCTTGATCGCTTTAAATCAAACCTTGGCATCCCACCGCAAATCGATCTGGTCATCGAAGATGACATGCTTAATCATTTCAACCTGATCGACCCCAAGATCGTTCCGGTACAAAACGCCATCGTGGGACTCCAGGAGCAAACCGGTGCCATTATCATCAGCCTGCTTCCAACAGGTGAGGACGGTCAGGTGGTTCCACTACAATGGAGTCCAACCCTGCAGGCCGGGATCGAGCAACTGCACGATTACGCAACAAATCTAAAACAACTTCGTCTGCAAACCTTGGAGATCAATGTTCCGCAGGCCGATGACGATATTCAACACTTGAACACCAGGATCGCTGATCGCCACCAGGCGGGGCAGCGGCTTACCAATCTCTTCCGACAACGGGCCATGGACGGGGATGATTCGGCAAGCCTGGTCGATCTCTCCCTGTTCAACACCTCTGGACTGGAAAACCTGCCCGTGACCCTGAGCGGCACACTCAATGATATTAAAACGCGGATTGCTGACCACAAAACTGTCGACCAGTTGATCAAAGATCTCCAACAATTACTGAATGCTGGCGACCAGCTTCAGCCGGCCCAATTACAGGTTGTCTTGGAAACAAAAGTTTTCAATGTCCTGCCAGATCAACTCAACCTCTTGTCAGCCGACCTGCTGGAACTTTCACTTGTACAAGCCGAGGCGCGGGCAGAGAGTGCAACACTGGTACCGGTAGAAATGGATGCTGAAAGTGCCTTGGAAATAGCCCGCGAATATCGCCGCGACTGGATGAATGCGAGGGCCGCCCTGGTCGATGCCTGGAGACTGGTCGAATTCAATGCGGATAGCCTGGAAAGCAACTTGGACATCGTCTTCAGTGGCGACGTCGGTAACGTTGGTGACCACCCATTTAACCTGAATTCTTCTACCGGTAGCCTGCGAGCTGCTTTGCGGTGGGACGCACCCATCACTCGGTTACAAGAACGCAATACGTATCGGCAATCTCTTATCGAATATCAACAAGCCCGCAGGCGATACTACCGTTATGAAGATGCCATTGCCTCGGGTTTACGGGCAGCACTCAGGCAAGTGCAATTGAACCAGGTAAACTTCGAGTTGCGACGTACGGCATTACGGGTAGCCATCAAGCAAGTGCAATCCGCACGTCTAAAACTACAGGAACCGCCGCGTCAAAATGCCCTGGGCCAAGCAGGTACGTTTGGTCCCACGACCGCGCAAAACCTGATCTCATCACTGGACTCCTTGCGAGACGCCCAGGATGATATTCTCAGCGTCTGGGTGAACTACGAAGTTCAACGCGCAATGCTT